>JAWLHD010000592.1:0-2515 GCA_041690555.1 Anaerohalosphaeraceae bacterium | reverse complement strand
AACTCCTTGGCGATCTCGATGCCGTCTTTGACATGTCCTACAATCACCAATTGGCTCATCGCAGGTGAAAGCTGCTCGTGCCGACTCGCCGAGCCCATCTGGTTCTCCGCGAAATAAGCGGGCTTGTTGACCTTGCCGATGTCGTGGTAATAGGCGCCCACGCGGCACAGCAGACCGTTTGCCCCGATCGCCTCGGCCGCCCCTTCCGCGATGGAACCGATCAGCAGACTATGCGTGAACGTTGCAGGAGCATCCATCGCCAGCTTCTTCAGCAGAGGCTGGTTGGCGTCGCTGTAGTCCAGAAGGGTCATGCTTGTGGCAATGCCGAAGACTCGCTCGATCATCGGCAGAAATCCCTGGATGACAATCCCAACTATAATGGTGATGCCTCCCGCAAACCCGGCCGCCTCAAAGAGAGCCCCGGTACCTCGCTGCCGCAAAATCCCCAGACATACCGTCAAACCAAAAACCACCACTGTCGCCAGAGTAGCCACTTCGATTATTTTCATCCGCGTGCGAATTTCCTTCAGCGAAAAACAACACGTCAGAGAGCCTGCTAACATTATCAGCATGAGTTCTATCGTCGCCGCACCGTCAAGCATGTAGAAGACCAGACTCGCCATCGCTGAATAAAACATCGTCAGGCCGATTGCGAATCGCTGATCATAAGCAATTGTCAGAACAATCGCACATGTAACCGCCGTACCAGTCGCCAGATACGTCATGCCTTTGTCCAGCGAGATCAGCTTCGTGATCGCCAGCAGGAGCAGGAACAAGCCCGCCAGGGCGATTATCCGCGTAGGCCGGCGCAGTATGCGAGGCTGATAGTGGGCCACGTAAATCGCCGTCGCTGAACAGATTACGAGAATCACTCCTCCCATGGAAGCTATCTGAGGCCAGGGCTTGAAAAAAGGGACTGCCGGATCGAAAAGTTTGCCGCCCGCGGTATCCAGGCTCAGAAGCGCAGTCGAAGCCGCCATGAAAAGGAACAAAACCAGCAGGCCAAGCGGCAGCGCACTGTTCGCGAATGTCGTCAGCCGTGCGAATCGTTCCGGCGACATTGTCTTGCGGACGTGCGCACGGCGCGCACTCACCTTTTTCTTTTTCAGGACCATTTATTCGGACCGAGCCTTCTTGCGTCTCTCATAGGCATTGACTATGTTCTGGACAAGTCGGTGCCGCACGATATCGGCCTCGTTCAACTCTACGAAGCCGATGCCGGAGATTCCCTCTAATGTCCGGACTGCGTCGATCATCCCGCTGGTCTGCCCTCGCTCGAGGTCAACCTGCGTCACGTCTCCCGTGATTATCATCTTTGAGCCTCGCCCCATGCGCGTCAGAAACATCAGCATCTGCGTCGGCGATGTGTTCTGAGCTTCGTCGCAGATGATAGCAGCCTCGTTTAGAGTGCGTCCACGCATAAACGCCAGCGGAATAACCTCGATCACATCCATTTCGATGAATTTGCGCATCTGCGCAAATTCCATCATATCCTCGAGACTGTCGAACAGCGGCCTCAGGTATGGGTTCACTTTCGCCTGCATATCGCCAGGCAGAAAACCCAATCGCTCCCCTGCCTCCACAGCAGGCCTGGCCAGCACAATCTTACGAATCTGACGCTTCTTCAGCATCGACACCGCCACTGCAACCGCCATGTAAGTTTTGCCCGTGCCCGCCGGCCCAACACAGAAAGTAAGATCATTGGCCAGCATCGCTTCGACATACCGCAACTGGCCCTTGGTAAACGGCTCAATAACGCCCTTGTGCGAGAACACGGTAAGTACTCCGCCGCTGCTCGGTTCAACGGCGTTGCGGACCTGCTCGATCATCTCCCGCACGTCCGTCTCGCTCAGCCGCCCCCGCTGAATCAATCGACGCTGCATTCTGTCGATGACATCAGTAGCGGCCTTCACACCCTCCTCGTCGCCACTGATCAAAACGCTTCCGTTACGGGCGCTGATCACAACGCCTGTCGCATCACGCAATAGACGCAGATGCCTGTCCGCCGGCCCGAACAACTCAAGCCCTTGAGCATCTGACTCTAATGAAATCTTGATTTCCAAAATCAGGTTTCCGCTACTTACAGTACTAACGCAAAAAACAGATATGCCGCCGGAGCAGTGCCCAACAGCGAATCCACTACATCCAGTACGCCGCCGAAGCCGGGGATGTTGGACGAAGAATCCTTCCGGTCTGCATCCCTTTTTAACATTGATTCGACCAAATCGCTCAACTGCCCAAGCACCGCAAAAAAGGTGCCGAACAGCGTCCCATAATGCCACGGCATTATATCACAGAAAACCGCCATGCACACGGCCGTAATGACTCCCGCAACGACCGCTCCGGCAAGCCCCTCCCACGTCTTGCCAGGGCTGATTCGAGGCGCAAACTTGTGCTTGCCGAACAGCTTGCCAGCAGCGTAAGCCCCTGTGTCAGCAGACTTTACAGTGAATATGAACATCAGCAGAGCCCAAGGACCAAAGGCGATGCGGATTCCCAGAATAAAGCTGCTTAG
>JAWLHD010000591.1:0-2519 GCA_041690555.1 Anaerohalosphaeraceae bacterium | reverse complement strand
CGAAATCTACGAAAAGTACCGCGTCCGACGCTACGGCTTCCACGGAACCTCCCACCGCTATGTCGCCAGACGCGCCGCCCAAATCATGAACAAACACAAGTACGCCCTGAACGCCATAACCTGCCACCTCGGCAACGGATGCTCAATCACCGCCGTCAAACAGGGGCGCAGCGTCGACACATCGATGGGCTTCACCCCCCTCGAAGGCCTCGTGATGGGCACACGAAGCGGTGATTTCGACCCCGCTATACTCTTCTACCTCGCCGACAAGGGCCACGATATCGCTTCGCTCAACGCCATGTGCAACAAGCAAAGCGGCCTGATCGGCATCTCCGGCATCTCAAACGACATGAGAAATCTCACCGATCTTGCAAGACAGGGCGACCCGCGAGCCAACCTCGCCGTGGATATATTCGCCTACCGCGTGAAAAAGTACATCGGCGCGTATACCGCCGTCCTCGATACGGTTGACGCGCTGGTCTTCACCGGCGGCATCGGAGAAAACGCCGTCGATGTCCGCACAAGGATATGCACCGGCCTCACGCAGGTCGGCATCCGCCTCGACGACGACAAGAACCGCCGAACCGTCGCCGCTGAAGGCATCATCAGTGCCGACTCCAGCCCCGTCAAAGTATTCGTCATACCGACCGACGAAGAAGCCGCCATCGCCAGGGACACTTATGAACTCGCATCCGGAAGGCAAAATCAATGACAGAAAAAACCTATCGCAAACTCACCCCCGCTGAAATCCAAACCCTCGCCGACCGCCGGTGTACCTGCGCCGACTGGTCTCTGGTCGAGGTTGCCGACGGCTTCGACGCCGCCCGTCTCGACAGCGTCCTACTCGTCGGTCGCGTCCGAATCGGCAGCACCGCCGGCACGGTCGAAGGACTCTGCGGCGAAGCCCGCGATTGCAGCCTCAGCAACGCAACGCTCATCAATTGCACCATAGGCGACAACACGCGCATCGCCAACGTCGGCGTCCACATCGCCAACTACATCATCGGCGACGGCGTCTGCATCGAAAACATTGGAACCATGCACACCCGTCCCGCTGCGACTTTTGGCAACGGCGTCGAGGTCGCCGTCCTCAACGAAGCTGGCGGCCGCGAAGTCATCCTCTTCAACGAACTCTCCTCGCAGTTCGCATACATCATGTGCCTCCACCGGCACCGCCCCGCCGTCACTGAGAAACTCAAAAAGATCGCCCTTGACTACACCGCCGCCCAGCGCTCCGACTGCGGCCGAATCGGCGACGCCGCAAGGATTTCTTCCACCCCCGAAATCATCGACGTAATCGTAGGCCCTTCCGCAACGATCAACGCCGCCCGGTCCCTCGTCAATGGAACCGTCCTGTCTGCCCCCGAAGCGCCGTCCACAGTCGCCCGCGGCGTCGCCGCAAAAGACTTCATCATCGCCGAAGCCTCAAACGTCACCGACGCCGCCATCCTCGAAAAAGTCTTCGTCGGCCAGGGTTGCCGAATCGGCAGACAGTTCTCCGCCGAAAACAGCCTCTTCTTCGCCAACTGCGAGGCCTTCCACGGCGAAGCCTGCTCCATCTTCGCCGGCCCCTACACCGTAACCCACCACAAGTCCACACTCCTCATCGCCGGCCTCTTTAGCTTCTACAACGCCGGCAGCGGCACCAACCAGTCCAACCACATGTACAAACTCGGACCCGTCCACGAAGGCAAGCTCGCCCGAGGCACAAAGACAGGCTCGTTCTCATACATGATGTGGCCCTGCCGCACGGGCCCCTTCTGCGTCGTTCTCGGCAAGCACACCGGCACGTTCGACCTCGACGACTTCCCCTTCAGCCACGTCGAAGCCCGCGCCGACGGCAAGGCCCTCATGGTACCCGCACTCCACATCACCACTGTCGGAACCGTCCGCGACGGCCAGAAGTGGCCAAAAAGAGACCGGCGTACCGGCCAAAAAAGAGACCTCATCAATTTCGACGTATTCAGCCCGTACACCGTCGGCAGGATGATCCGCGCCAAAGACGCCCTCAAAGCCCTCCAGGACGCAACCGATATCTCCGTTGAAGAAGTCAATCTCAACGGCGCCGTAATCCGCCGCCCCATACTCCGAACCGGACAAAAATACTATCGCACCGGTATAGAAATGTACCTCCTCGGCAAGATCGTCCACCGCCTCGAAGAATCCCTCGCACAAGGCAATACCATCTCCCAGGCAATGGCCATCGACCCCGGCGCCGTCCTCAGCGAAAAATGGATCGACGTTGGCGGCCAGCTCGCCCCGAAGAAACGCTTCGACGACTTGGAAGACGCCCTCGCCGCCGGCAGCATCGACTCCGCCGACGACTTCGCCCGCGCCGCAAAGCAAATCAGCAACGCTTACAAAATGGACGAATGGGCATGGGTCCGCCGCGCATACTCCCGTGTCTTCGCCGCCGACCTCGCCGAAGATACCGCCGCCGACTTCCGCGCCGTACGCGGCGCCCCCGACGACAACGCCTTCATCATCGAAATGAAACAGAGCATCGCAGACCTCCACCA
>JAWLHD010000590.1:0-2523 GCA_041690555.1 Anaerohalosphaeraceae bacterium | reverse complement strand
TGGCCGCTGACCAGCGGATTGGCGACAAGCGCCCGGCGGCGCAGCGCATCGAATTCCGCGGCAAGACCCGGCAAATCCTCGCCCCCGGCCGCCCGCATTCGCCCTTCAATCTCCACCAGATTAGCCAAAACCCCTTCGCCCTCGGCATAGGCAGAGCCGAACGTCTCCATCAAATCCAAAACCGCCGCACGAACCGCCGCCGCCTCGCATGCGCCCGCCTCCGCACAAACGTAACCCCGCCCCGCAACGCAAAAAAGCAGAACTGCGACCAAACACCTTTTCACCGGCTTCACCATGCTTCACATCCATTCAGACCAACAGAACTTCACTGCAATCACAAATTACGTTACCTGCCCGATCACCCGCCGCAGGTGCGCAAGCGCCTGGCGATAGTTCGCCTCGCCGACGTACTCCAGTATCATGGGAGCGTGCGGCGTTCGCTCTGCGGCCAGCTTCACAAACTCCGCATAGTCCAAGTCCCCTTGACCCGCCGGAACGCCCCGGTCGACGTGCAGCTTGCGGTCCTTGGCGTGCAGGCAGTCGATCCACGGCGACAACTGGTCGAACATCTCGCCGAGATCGTTTATCTCAAGCAGATTGGCCGGATCGAGCAGCGCCCGAATGCGCGGCGAACCGATCTCCTCCAAATATACCCGCGTCCGCTTGGCGCTGGCGAAGAAATGACGGAAAAACGGCTCAAACAGCACCTTTGCATCATATCGCTCGGCAAGATCAGCCAGTTGACGCCCAGTCGCCACCATCTGCTTCCACACCTCCTCCTGGAAGTGGTGCTCCACCGGCGGCGCCGGCTTGGTCGCGTCGTAGTAGTGTCCCGCCTCCGTGATGAACACGCGAACATCCATATGCGCCCCAATCTGCATCATCGCCTCGAAGTACTCCATATTCGCCTTGCGCTCAACGGGATCGGGATGAATGAGGTTCGTATATACACCGATGCTGTGGATCGCCACCCCCGCCGACCGGTAAGCATCGGCTATCTCGCGGCACCGCGCCTCCGTCAGGCTCGACACGTCGTTGCGCGAATTGTATCGCCAGTAGTTGCTGTCCGTCTGCGTGAGGAACAACTGGACGACGCGCACGCCTTCGGCGGCCAGTTCCTTTGCAAGCCGGGCGTTAGTGTGTCCCCGAAAGTCGTTCGTCGCCATACCAATGGTCAACTCGCCGGCCCGTTTCGCACCGCTCCCGGCCAGCGCACCCGCCGCTGCCAAAACCGGCACCGCACCAGCCCCAACCCGCAAGGCCTCACGCCTTGTAATTTGCACTTTGCTCATAACCCAACCCTCGGAAAAGCAAACCTCTTTCACTGCAATCCGCCAACGATCATTGTCCCTGAACAATCAGCCCCGCAGCCACTGTATAGTAATCCTCATCATCCAGCAGCGACTTGCCCAGTGCAACAAAAACCGGTCGGGCGACCTCCTTGCAGTACAGCCTTATCTTGAGCTCATAGCTGCCTCCTTCCAGTTCGCCCGGTATCGCAAGATCATACTCCTGCGTGTACGATGCATCCTCACCAGGCGCCCATCGCTTGTTGCCCGTCTCAAACTCGAACTCGGCAGTTGAGGGCCCGACGAGCCGGACCTGCAAGATGTAAGAATTGTAAGCCGGGGCCACTCCACGGTTCTGCCACACCATGCGAAGCCGACTCCGCCCGACATGCAGCACCTCGCCAATCTCGACACGGTGAAGGAAGTACCAGTAGCCGCAACGGTTCAGAAGCTCGACAGTCAGATCCGGGTTGTCCGTGTGCCACTCGCGGGCATCACCGTGATAGCCAATGTACGTGGCGCGCAAGGTCTCAAGTGCGCCCCCGAAAAAGTCCGCGCCGCTTCTGCCGCCGCCGAACTTCGCCAGCGACGACCCGGATGCGCCCAGCCAGTTGCCGGCGCGTTTGACGTGACCGTAGTGTTCAAGTTCAAGGACAGTCGGCTTATTGCGCCAGACGTCCGCAAAGAACTCCGGGCTGCGAACCGTCCACGTGCCCGGAAACGCAGTGATGTACCAGTCGACGAGGATACTGTCGTCTCGATACGTCAACCCGTTCTCGACCACGTACCCGTGCATGCGCTGCCGCTGCTGCGCGTCGCCGGCGGCATAGACGAAATCATCCGCAACCACGATCTGTGTCTTACGGAAGTGCTTCAAGTGCAGATCGATGTGCCTCTTTCTCGCCTCGTATCCGTAATTCCTGCGGCTTCCCGAATGAAGATGCCCCTCGCCCCAGTCGCCAATGCTGCCCACGTCAACGTAACGAAGCCACGGCCTGCCGTCGTACCGCCCTGCAAAAGCCCGCAGGAAGTTCTCCAGCTTCTCCATGAATACAGGATCGTCGAAGACCGGCTCCCAGGGCCCGTCAGACCCCACCGCCTGACCATTGCGATAAAAACCGCCCGCCGCGCCGGCTTCCATCACCCACTTTGGCGTGGCGAACTGCTGCTCGATGCGGTCTGTGCTCGTTTCCTTGCAAGAGATGCGAAACGCGATCCCAAGTCCGTGCCCCAC
>JAWLHD010000589.1:0-2538 GCA_041690555.1 Anaerohalosphaeraceae bacterium | reverse complement strand
ACGCGGATGAGATGCCGACGTGGCTGTCGAGCACCCTGAAACTGTTTGCCGAGGGGCGAGGCGTCTGGGGCCTCGATGCTTCGCGGCCCTGGGGGGCTGTTGTGCAACGTACCGGTTCGGCCTTGAGTGCTTATGCCTTTATCCCGGTGGACGACCCCGAGGGACTCGCGTGGGAATTGTCGGACTATATCGAAAGTCAGACGGAGGTCGCTTATGGCATTTACAGAATTGTCGGCACGGAACCGGGCAAGCAACTGTATGCAAGAGAGGCCAATGGCTGGCTATTCGTTAGCGACTGCCCGAAGTGTCTTGCCACGGTGAACAGCAATCCGATCGAACTGCTCGACGACATGCACAAGCAATACGATGTAGCGCTGCGCATCTCGGTCAAGAATGTCCCGGCCAGAGAGGGAGACAAGATACTCTCCACAATCGACAGCACGCTCGGAACCGTGCTCCGCAAGAAGCTTTCCGGACAGAGCATGAATATCCTGGGCGAAGCTGCCTTCGCACTCGACGAAGTGACACTCGGCTGGTCCAAGAAGTAGGCTGGGAATCCACGGCAAGAACGCACAAGGCAGGTGTGGCAGACAATTGCGTGTTTGCCACACCTTTTGCATTGCCGTGACTCAGGGAAGAGGAAGCATGCCAACAGCATAGAACCATAAGAGAGTTTTTACGGGATCGGACCCTTAAGTTTCTCCCGGGGGCGAGAGCGTTGCTGCGGGTGCCGCGACTAAAAGTGGACGGTAAAAATCTACGAATAATTAGACCCTGTCCTTTTAATTTCACCCCAGGGTTTTGTGGTTGATTGTTTTGCTATGCTGTCAATGAGGTTGCTGCGCTTGGGATGACATTTTGGTGGTGGCATCGCGGGGACGGTTCAGGCGGTGTCGGGGATTGTGATGATTACTTTGTTTCGTTGGGGGGAGGCCATTATTTCTATGGCTTGGTTTATGTTATTTAGTTCGATGCGGTGGGAGATTATTTTTTCGGTTTCGACGAGGTTTGTTTCCATTAGTCGTATGGCTTTTGCCATAGCCAGCGGGGTTGTTCCGAAGGAGGCGTCCATTCGGCCTTCGAGGAAATGGGTTAGGCCGCCGTCGAGTTGGAATGTTTCGTGTGTTGTTATGCCGAAGACGTTCCATTTTGTTCCGCGGCGGCGGAGGTCGGTCATGAGCTTGACGGCGGCGATTGGGCCGGCGGCTTCGACGATTAGGTCGGGGCCTTCGGGGATGAGGGCGTAGACGGCTTCTTTGGCGTTTTCACGGGCGGGGTTTACCGTGCCTGTGGCGCCGAGGGCGTGGGCGTTGTCGAGGGCGTAGTCGCTGGTGTCGACGGCGATGAGGCGGCCGGCACCGGCGGCTTTGGCAACGAGCATGCAAAGGAGGCCGATGCCGCCTACGCCGATAATGACGACGTCGTCGGCGGGCTGCATTTGGCTGTACTGGATGAGTCCTTTCCATGCGCCGCTGAGGGGTTCTGTTATGGCGGCAGCGTCGAAGCTGACGGAGGCGGGCTTGTGGAAGAGGCAGGATTCCTTTGTGAGCATGTACTCGGCGAACGCGCCTGGGCGGACGTCGGCGGGGCCGTCACCGCCTGTGGTGAAGGCGTGTTGGCAGTAGTGTGTGTTGCCGAGTCGGCAGTGGCGGCAGCATCCGCAGTAGCCGGATGGCTGGACGATGACGGGGTCGCCGGGGCGGAAGTGGCGGACGCCGGGACCGACTTCGGCGACGACGCCGGCGGGCTCGTGGCCGAGGATTGCGGGGAAGGTGACGTTGCGGCGTATTCCTTTGATGGCTTTGTAGTCGGTGGCGCAGAGGCCGCAGGCTTTGATGCGGACGATGACGTCGTCGTGGTCGCGGATTTCGGGCGCGGGGATTTGTTTGAGGCGCAGGTCGTTGAAATTGTGCAGGACGGCGGCTAACATGTTGGGCATATGTGTTCTCCGTGGAGTCGTGTTGCTTTGGTTCCTGGAGAGTATGATAGCGGCGGGTGCGGAAAATGCAACGGCTTGTGGGTGCGTCCAGCCCCTTTCGCTTCGCTTCAGGGGCTGCCACCCATGAAAACAGGTGCCTGTCCCTAGTTTTGACGCTCCTTGCAATGACAGAAGTGGAGGCAATGTGTGAAGATTGTTGTGGCGATGGATTCGTTTAAGGAGTCGCTTAGTGCGGCGGAGGCCTGCGACGTTGTTGCGGGTGCGGTGGCTTTAGAGCGGCCGGGAGCGCGGGTGGTGGTGAAGCCGATGGCGGACGGGGGGGAGGGGACGGCGGAGGCGCTTATGCGGGGGTGCGGGGGGCTGTGGGTTCCGGTGCGGGTGATGGCGCCTTTGGAGGGGATGCAGGTTGAGGCGGGGTTTGCGTGGTTAGAGTCGGATCGGTCGGCGGTTGTGGAGATGGCGGCGGCGAGCGGGTTAGGGCTGGTGGAGGAGTGGCGGCGTGATCCGCTGGCTGCGACGACGTTCGGGACGGGGGAGCTGATCGGGGCGGCGATGGAGCATGGGGCGGAGCGGGTGTATCTGGCTGTGGGGGGGAGTGC
>JAWLHD010000588.1:0-2581 GCA_041690555.1 Anaerohalosphaeraceae bacterium | reverse complement strand
CGAAGGTGCTGCACCACCGCCGTGTCCTCCATGTCCGAACCGCTCACGATCGCGTTGTTCTTAACCAGCAGCCGTGCGAGCCCGCTCATGCCGATGCCGCCGGCCCCAATGAAGTGGTACCGCCGCGTCGCTATCGGCATCTCAATTCCTGTCGGGGGTGTAACGATCTCACAATGCGGGCCCATAAGTCTGTGGTGAACCTGTAGTCTTGAAAGAGCCATCATGTCATGCCGTAATAAATGAAACTCCGTTTTCAACCAACGCCGTATTATAATCGGCCGTCCCACTCATTCAAGATTAATCCCAGTCCTTCACCTGGTGCCGAGGTTTACTGTATAATCCATTGTAGCAAAACTAAACTGTGCATGCCTCCAATTCCTCATCCAGTCTATCCGCCACATTCCCCCATCCGTAACGACGATTGACCCTGCAAGCCAATTCGCCAAGAGAACAACTTATGCTAAAATCTCTGTAGTTAAAATCCAAATTACAAAGTCTGTCTGCAAGATCTTTGGCTGTTCCATCGTAGGAAAAATCGCCGAGGTCTGCGCCGCCGATTTCACCAAGTATCTCCGGATAGGCAAGTCGCCTGGGCAGCAGGGGATACGCACCACTTGCGATCGCTTCTACAACGCTAATGCCGAAGAACTCGTGATTGGCCGTCGAGACGACAACATCTGCGTCCATCAGTGCATCGCGGTATGCCTCGCGCGTCTCCTGCCATCCCCACCGGACGATCTGCCCAGCAAAATACTCCCTCGCCCATGAGAATACCTCGGGCGCCTCGCGAAACTGCTCGCCGATGACGCTTAGACAAAAATCCACCCCTTTATCCTTCAGTATCTTCATAGCCGCAAAGAAATCTTCCGGGTTCTTATCATGTTCCCATCGCGCCGCCCAAAGGACATGCAGCGGCCCCGGCGCCCTCCGCCGGTGTCGTTCAAACGGCTCGATTCCCGGCGGATGAACGGCCGACCTGCAGGCAATCTCCTCGACGGCGTCGAGCGGCTGATTGTCCGGCATCCGACGCAGAAACGTCCTCAACGCCGCAAGGAACTCATCGCGATGAAACGCCGAATTGAACCACACCGCGTCCGCCGCCAGTGCCGTCGTCAGGTTCGTCATAACGTACTGATAGTCTCGCTCTGACTCCACCCGCATCGGGTACGTAAGCTGATTCTCATGGAAGTAAACCACCTTCGGCAGCCACCGCACCACTTCGCCCGCCAACCCCACGAACTCCGCCAGATTAAGCATGTCCGAGCAGAACAGCACGTCCCAGCACCCGCCCTGACCGGCTAACCGCTCGACCTGCCGGGCAAATGTAATCGCCCCATGCCGCATCCGCCACTTCCACTTGTTTGGCGCAAGAGTAAATAATGTCCACTTGTGCCGGCTCCGCCCCATCCAGCCGTCAAGAAAGGCCTTGTGGCTGCCCCCGTAATATCCCTCAATCGCCAGTACGTTCATTGTTCCACCTGCCCTGCAAAGGGTGCATCTAACATGCTTATGGTCGCCGATACACAGCAAAAAAGCAAGCGGGAGGGCCAACAGCTGCCGAAGGACGCGATCATTGTCGAGGGGCTATCACGAGCGCCTTGATTTTGCGTTTGGCCGGTGTGAGCTTGAGACCTGACGCCTCAAGCTGCTCTGTAAGCCCGTCTGCGTCATAGAATCTCCACGAGAATTCGCCTTCGTAAAGACCCGACAGACCAGTCTCGTTGACAATCGCAGTTGCCAGCATACGATCGCGCACCGCCACCCTTTGCTCCTCGTATGCCTTGCGTATCATATACGCACTGTAAGATGCAAGATTATCCATGTCGCAGGCAAACTCGACCCGATACCGTGTCCTCCTGGCCCCGCCCGTCCCGTTGGTGCCCTCCGCAAAAACACCCTTAAAGTAGGGGGTCTTCCTCGCCGAAGGTCGCAGCTTCAGCGCGTGCTCATTCGGGCAGGTCATCACCTGTACGTATGTCTCTATTTCGCGAACAGCTACCTCCAGGCCGAAAGCCTCCTCATATGCCGTGCTAAGCAGCCTTAGCAGGCCATCCTGACCCCCGCGGTCCGTCGCCGCCGACACACGATACCAGCCCGACGGCAAACGTGCGATTTGAACTATGGGATACTGCTGATCGGCCGCGTCGCACAGCGCGTAGAGCAGCTCATATCCGTCGCGGTAAATCCTGCTGTAGCGGCGGTCGTTCAAATCCACGTTGGTGGTCTGGCCGCTATGCCACCGCCCACGGCGCACGATGCTGACCCCGCGCAGTTTGCTAAGTTCGACACCCACACGAGGTTCGCTGCGGTTGACAAAAGCACACAACCCGGCCGTCCCCAATACCAGTACGATCAAGCCCGCCGCCAGATTAATTATCAACCTGCGATTCCGCCACCGATGCTCTGAAGCGTTCTTTTCCATTTCTGTCATCAAAATGTTCCCGGACAATGCCGCTCTGCATCCTTGTTATCGGCCCGGAAAAAATACCTCAACACCAAAAAAAGTCTGCACTCCCAAATCGGCCCGGCGGCATCCCGGCTTCATTGAAAGATCTTGCCCACCGGAGAAAAACGTATATAG
>JAWLHD010000587.1:0-2586 GCA_041690555.1 Anaerohalosphaeraceae bacterium | reverse complement strand
GCGGCTTCAGGATGAGGAGCATGAGATTCGGCTGGTGCGGGCCAAGTTCCGCGTGCGCTTCTCGGGCGGCAAGGACCGCACCATTGTCATCGAGCCGCCCAACATCGCCTCGTTCGACCGCAACTCCGACAATGCCGTGATCCATGACTGGTTGAGCCGCCGGGGCTTCATTCTTGGCGGAGACGAGGTGAGTGATGCCGACCGGGGCGTCCTTCTGGAAGTTTATTGAGACCAGGGCGAGCCGCGCTGCGGTTGCTGCCGAATGGCGGATGGTGGCAGATGCCGGCCTCCCGGCTGTCCAGGGGCTGCTGGCTCCGCTGGAAACGCTGGCCGAGGATTATCCCGACCTCCGCCCCGGCAGCAGCGGTCGCCGCATGCGCATCGTACGCCACAGCGACGGCAGTATCGTGGCCATCGATGAGCGCGATTACCAGAACCGGGTCGTGCTGGGGCACGGCGATGTCGTGCTGCATCGGGTCGATCTGCACAAGCTGCGGAAATCCATTGCCGACGCCCTGGGCGACGTACGGATTTCGAGGACGTCGATTGACGAAGGCAGCGCCACCCTGCAGGTTGGCACATGGGAACCGAAGAAGGGGGTTTCGTTTCCAGTCTATCTGCTGCTCTGCGGCCACCCGCGGCGGCTTCGCGAGGAGTTGCTGGCCCTTGTTTCGGCCCAGATAGGCGGAGCAATTCTGCTGACGCCGACGCGCACCTTCTGGGCCGAGGACTTTGATGCCACGGCGCGACAGTGGAAGATGCTGCCCGTACCGCTCTGCGAGGTGCTGACGCTGAGTGCGGCCAGTCTTGTCGCCACCGATGCCTGGGAGGAGTATCTGCAGGCCTTTGCCCAGATGATCAGGAAAAGCCTGCCGGGCAGCTATCGCCAAAGCAAGCCCAGAGCGAAGCGAGCGGAACTGACGGCAAAGATAGAGAAATTGAAGAAGGCGCTGAAAGAGTATATCTATTCGGCGAGAGACTGTGTCGTCGCCAGCATCGATGCAAATCGTGGAGCGGCCCTGCCGAAAACGCTGACGAAAGTGGAACTGGCGAAATTGGCAGAGCTCAAGCCGTACCACATCAGCCGCTGCTTCGCTGCCGACCCGCAGTTGAGGCGTCTGCTGGAGATCGCCAACGATCCAGAGCAGGTTCTGGAGTTCGGCAGGAAGCGGCGGGGGTAGGCAGCGGTCAACACTCGCTGCTATGGAAGCGATTGTCGCCTGACGCTAAGGGAGTTTCCTCTACCTCTTGTTCGCTTCTCCGCTTGCCGCTATGATGGCCACACCTATCTAAGGGGCATATCATGGCAAGCTTCACATTCGTCAAGCCGGAGCGGTTGTGGCTGAAGACTGATCAGGTGCTGAACGAGAAATGGGTACAGGATCAGATAGCAGCTGACCCGACCATTCTCGGTTTGGGTGACATGGTGCTGAAGGACAAGGAGCGGCGGCAACCGCGTGCTGGCCGCCTGGACCTTCTGCTTCAGGACAGTTCGAACCGCCGGTATGAAGTGGAAATCCAGCTTGGCAGTACCGACGAAAGCCATATCATACGCACCATCGAGTACTGGGACATCGAGCGGAAGCGTTACCCTCAGTACGAACACTGTGCCGTGATCGTAGCCGAGGACATCACCGCCCGCTTCTTGAATGTCATCAGTCTGTTCAATGGTACATTGCCCTTAATCGCAATTCAGATGAGTGCACTGCGGTTTGAGAACCATGGGGTGGCGCTGGTTTTTACTACCGTGATGGATGAGTTGACGCGCGGCCTTGATGAAGAGGATGAGGGAGAGCAGGTTGTTACGAACCGCTCTTACTGGGAGGAACGCAGTGGCAAAGACGTAATGCAGATGCTCGACGAGCTGTTCGCCAGCATCCGTTCCTGCGATGCCGGACTGGCACTTGCATACAAGAAGTTCTACGTGGGCTTGGCCAGAAAGGAGATAGCTGAAAACTTTGTCATCTTTTGCCCCCGCAAGAACCACCTCCGTATCGAAATCCGCCTGCCGCAGAGTGACGCTGCCGAGAGAAAGATGGAGGAAGCAGGAGTCGACTTCGAATACGCAAAAAGATACAGCAGATATTTCATAAAGCTAACAAAGAGCATTTTTGCTCAACAAAAGGCAGTGCTGGACGAGGTGCTCAAGCTGGCATCCGATTACAGTACAGAGTAAAAGGCCACAACGGCAGCAAGTGATGTACTGCAGAGGCAGGCGCGGGCACCGCCCTGAAGTGACTCGGTTTCGCAGGTTGCGTTCCAAAGCAGATGGTCCGCCGACCAAGCCGCCAGTTGCCGCGCCTGCTCAGAACTAGAACAACTATATACGAGGCTTTTGCGCTTGCGGCTGTTTGCTGCAAGTGCAGAAGCCTTTTTTCATGCGCGTTAATCTCTGATCTACAGGCACTTGCGCCGCCTGCACGTTTTTTTCACCACGCCATCTGCAAATCCCCCGGAGACCGGTGCGGCTCTTCTGTGAGCTGCGTGTTTTGGACTCGTGCTGAAGGAGATTTGCAGATGAAGCAGTACCCGATTCTGCCGTCTGACGGTTTTGTTGACAATTACGCCATGGAACGCATCGCGTTC
>JAWLHD010000586.1:0-2587 GCA_041690555.1 Anaerohalosphaeraceae bacterium | reverse complement strand
GAGGGACCTTCAATCGTGGATTTTTTATGCGGGGGCGACGAGCATTCTTACGGGGAACTACCTGACGACGGCGGGGCGGTCGGCGGAGGCGGACATACAGATGGTGAAGGACTTGGGGCTGGTGGTGGAGGCAGGCTCGTGAGGGGTGCGTAGTCGCGGATTTGCAGGTTTTTTGGGGGGTATATTGTGTTGGTCATGCCTTGTTTTTTTTTAGTCGATGTGTTAAAAATAGATGCTTGTTGGTCAGGCGGGCAGTGTGCCGGCTTACTGTTGTATTTAAGGATACAGGAGATCGTTATGAAGAGTAAGGCAATGAAGGCGGTTGTGGCACTGGTGATCGTGGGGGTTCTGTGCACTATAGGCATTTCGCAGGAGGCTCAAAAAGGGCCGATGAAGCATGGCGGGACATGGGCGGTGCATGACATGGACGAGCCGCGTCCGCCGATTGTTACGCCGGGAGCAACACCCAGCCAGGCGCCGTCGGATGCCATAGTGATCTTCGACGGGACGGATACTTCGAAATTGTCGGATGAGGGTGGCAATCCCACGAAGTGGATTATCAACGATGAAGGTGCGCTGGAGTGCACCAAGAAGGCTGGTACTGTACGGACGAAGCAGGAGTTCGGCAGCATTCAGTTGCATATCGAATGGGCGACACCCAAGAAGATAGAGGGCGCCGGGCAGGGTCGCGGCAACAGCGGTGTCTTCTTCCAGGGTATTTACGAGCTGCAGGTGCTTTGTTCACATGAGAACCCGACCTATGCCGACGGTCAGGCGGGGGCGATCTACGGACAGAAGAAGCCGCTGGTTGACGTGAGCCGTCCGGCGGGGGAATGGCAGACGTATGACGTTATCTATCATCGTCCGATCTTCAAGGACCGGACCAACGAGGTGATCCGCCCGGCGACGATTACCGTGTTCCACAACGGCGTGCTGATCCAGGACAACTGGGAAATCAAGGGCACGACGCATCACAAGAGGACGGCGGAGTATCGGTATCATCCGGACAAGCTGCCGCTGAAACTTCAGGACCATAACAATGCGATTCGCTATCGCAATATCTGGGTGCGCGAGATAGACGACATTCCGGCGACCAAGTAGCACAGCAGGCTGATTAAGCGGCGGGAGCAGGCGACCGGCATTTGCTCCCGCCGTTTTCCTTGAACGCGAAACGTACAGGAGCCGGTCTTGGGTCGAGCGTGCCGGGTAATCTTCGGGGGGTGTAATCGCGGGGCCACTGCTGAGAGCATATCAGGACCGGTCGGCGGAAACAAGAGGGGTTGAGAAGTCAACAGCGGCGATTGCGCAGATCGATCGGTCATGTTTGCGGCCAGGCGGGCCGATCAACGGTTTACAGGAGAGCCGTTTTGTGCTATTTTCGGTGCTTTCGTGAATATTCCCTTCTTCATATTACAGGTGAGATTTGGCCAGCGAGACGGTTACAGGAATATTGAAGCGGCTCAACAACCAGCAATTTGCGGTCAGGACGCTTGACAGGTCATACAGGCCCGGGCCGGTTGAGATCATGGTGCAGCCAGAGCTGGTCAGGCGATTCGGGCTTGTTGAAGGTGCGGCGATTACGGGCAAACTTCAGCGCAGGAAGGGCAGAAATGTGCTGGTTTTCGTCGATACGATAGGGGGGATGGCGCCGGATGCGTTCAAACGGCGGGGGCGTTTTGCCGAGCTTGTGGCGGTCGATCCGCACGAGCGTTTTGATCTTGGCGTCGGTGGCGTTGAGAGCATGCGGATTGTGGATCTTATTGCGCCGATCGGCAAGGGGACGCGCCAGTTGATCGTATCGCCTCCGAAGGCCGGCAAGACGGTGCTGCTTGAGCAGATCGTGGGGGCTATCGTCGCCGGATCGCCGAAAAGCCGGGTTATCGTAATGCTGGTTGACGAGCGGCCGGAGGAAGTTACGCATTTTCGGCGGGCTGTGGAGGGCGCCGATATTGTGGCGAGTACGATAGACAACAAGACCGAAGAGCATATCGAGCTGGTCGAGCTGATGCTTGCGCACGTGCAGACGGAATTAGAGTGCGGGCACCACATCGTTCTTTTGATCGACAGTCTTACACGCGTGGCGAGAGCATTCAACAGCCGCCGGGGGCGCCGCGGACAGCCTCGCGGCCATACGATGAGCGGCGGGCTTGAAGCGGGGATCATGGAGGTGCCGCGGCGATTGTTCGGTCTGGCGCGGAGCATCGAAAACGGCGGTTCGGTAACGATTATCGCCACGTGCCTGATCGACACGGGATCGCGCATGGACCAGTTGATCTTCGAAGAGTTCAAGGGTACAGGCAACAGCGAGATTGTTCTGGACCGGTCGCTTGCGGAGGCTCGGGTCTTTCCGGCTATCGATATTCCGGCCAGCGGCACACGGAAAGAAGCCAGACTCTATGACGAAGAAAGTATGGCGGGAGTAGTGACGCTGCGGCGCGTACTGTCGAGCTATGGGACACGGCAGGCAATCGAGTCGATGGGCAAACTGCTCAAGAAGTATCCTACTAACCGGGAATTCCTGCAGAGCATGGCGGCGGCAGTTTGATACCGGTTATGCATCCATCATTAATCCTCCAATGCGGACATG
>JAWLHD010000585.1:0-2616 GCA_041690555.1 Anaerohalosphaeraceae bacterium | reverse complement strand
AGCCAAACAAAGGGGGTTGTCGCACACGTGAAACGGGCTATAATAGCTCACGTGGTCGGGCAGGTGGCAAGAGCGCCGTGTAACCCGAATTCGAGGGATTGTATCATGGAAACGAATCCGTACGCCAAGGCAGTGATTATGGAGATAGTTGACAATCAGATTCGGGACAATACGCCGCCCGAGACGCGGCAGACCCTTGCTCGTCTGCTTGAGGAGGGATACGATGAAGACGAAGCGAAAAGACTCATCGGCTGCGCACTGGTCTCCGAAGTATGGGCTGTGCTGAAACAGCGCAAGCCATACAACGAAACGCGGTACGTAGCGGCACTGCACAAGCTTCCGGCCTTGCCGGAATAATGACCGCAGCCCGCGCAATCTTCGACAGACTTTAATCAAAAGGACGCCCGGATGCCTTATATTTTCTTCCATGATTACTTTCCTGAGATAGCGGAACGAGAAACAAGGACGATCACGGTGCCGCCAGGCGCTGGCGGTCCGTTGCCGCCGGGCGAGTACATCCTGTGCGAGATGTTCTGCGACGAGCGGGGATGCGATTGTCGCCGCGTTTTTTTGTACGTGATACGGCGGGACTATCCAGACGTCGAGGCGGTCATCGCATACGGCTGGGAGGATGCAAAGTTCTATGCCGAATGGATGCACGACGACGACCCCGAGATCATAGCCGAGTTGCAAGGGCCCATACTGAACTTCGGCAGCCCCGCGTCTCGCCTGGCCCCCGCCTTGCTCGACGCGGTTTCGCACCTGGCCCTTGGAGATGCTGCCTACGTGGAACGGGTCAAGCAACATTACCGCATGTTCCGAGACAAGGTGGACGCCAGGCATAGTCGGCGGCGCAAGCGAAAAACAAAACGCCGCCGATGACCTCAAAGAAACCGTGGTCGTCTGCACATTGCCCGAACGCGGAACTCACACGTCAAATCATGCCATAACCATACCCCGTCCGCATCGGCCTCGCCACATAACCGTTCGCCTCCGCATCCCCCACAAACTCCTCCTTCGCCGGATCCCACTCCAGCTTCCGTCCCAACCGTATCGCAATCACGCCCAGATGACACAAACTCGCCGACCGATGCCCCACCCCCGCCGGACAGATCGGCGCCTTCCTACTCCGCACGCACTCCACAAAATTCCGCATGTGATCCCCGCTCGCATACACCCGCGGTGCCCCCTCCGGCAGCGCCTCCCTCAACAGCTCCCGCTCGCTCGCCGAGATCATCCCACGCGTAACCCATATCCACCCCTCACTCCCGTGAAACTTGATCCCATGCTGCTGCCCGTTGCGGTCCTTAACACCCCCGTGCCATTCGCTCGCCGTAGTGCTCCTGCACTCATGCACCACGCCGTTGGCGTACGTATACGTCAGCTCGTACTCACTGGCGGCCGTAAACCCGCCCGGTATCATATCCACAAGAGCCTTCCCCTCCACACTCACCGGCCCCGACCCGTCCATATCCAGCGCCCACAGCACAATATCATTATGGTGCGCCCCCCAGTCCGTCATTGTCCCGCCCGAATACTCCCACCAGTACCGGAAACTGAAATGCGTCCGCTCCCTCACGTACGGCACATCGGGCGTCTGCCCCTGCCAGAAATCATAATCGAACCCCGACGGCACAGCCGACGTCGCAAACGGCCCCTGCCGCAGCCCCGCCGGCAGCCACACCTCCACCTTCTCCAACTTGCCGATCCGCCCGTTCCGCACCAGGTCCACCGCCATCCGAAACCGCTGATCGCTCCGCTGCTGCGTCCCCGTCTGCAATATCCGACCCGTAGCCCGCTCCACCTCCACCAAACGCTTCCCCTCGTCGATCGTCAGCGTCAGCGGCTTCTCGCAGTAAATATCCTTGCCCGCCTTCATCGCCGCCATCGCGACCACCGTATGCCAGTGATCCACCGTTCCGCAGATCACCGCATCAACGTCCTTACGCTCCAGAAGCTTCCGAAAATCCGAATACCCCTCCGCCCCCGCAAAATCCTTCTGCGCAGCCGCAACATGCCGCGCATCCACGTCGCAAACCGCAACCACCTTCCCGTACTGAGCTGCGTTCCGCGCATCACCCCGACCCTGCCCCCCGCAGCCGATCAGCCCGAAACGAAGTCCATCGCTGCCCGCCGACGTCTGACCCGCGCTCTCCGCCGCATACAAACCCGGCAATACCGCAAAAGCCGCCCCGCTCGCCTTCATAAAACCCCGCCGAGAAATCGTCACGCTCTTCATAAGTCCGCTCCAAACAAAAAGTTCTCCACGCGCAGCCCGCCCACCGCATCTTAGCCACCACACCCTTCATTCTATCATACCTAACCCGGCCATACAACCCCGCATAACGCCCTCAACTCCCCAGCCAGGGCTGGCGCATTCTCTTGAGTTCAGCATCCCAAACCCGCCCCGCAGCAACCTTGGAGAGCAAAACCGTTTGGGCAGAGGCCGAAATTTGGAGCATCTGTTCGCCAGGGGCAGAAATTTTGGCCTCTGGGGGCCCCGAACGGTTTTGCTCGGACGTCCAATACAGCCTGCGCCCAACCAAAAATCTGAAAACACCAAATGCCCCGCCGCCAACTGCCGAATACACTAACCGACCCGACTGCTCAGAGTCG
>JAWLHD010000584.1:0-2634 GCA_041690555.1 Anaerohalosphaeraceae bacterium | reverse complement strand
CGGCGGTTATTTTTCGTCGCTGCACAACTTCCAGGCACGGAGCACTTCGGAGACCGACCAGGCCTGGGCATAGGCTCCGCGGGGTGTGTGGGGCCTGTCGCCGTCGAATATCTCGGAGATCGATCCCAGGCACGCATCTTCCTCCATGTGCTTGAGCAGCGGGGCGAGGAACCCGCGGCAACGGCGTTTGGCGGTGGGGTCATTGCCATGGACCTTGAGGTAGGCGGCCACGAACGGCCCGATCAGCCACGCCCAGACCGTTCCCTGATGATAGGCGGCGTCCCGCTGGCCCATGGAGCCGACACAGCGGCGTTTAAACCGCGGATCGCCGACGTTGAGCGTGCGCAGGCCGTAGGGGGTCAGCAGTTCTCTCTCGACCACGTCGACGACCTTCTTGGCCTGTTCGATGTTGAGCGGGCTAAACGGCAATGAAACGGCAAAGATCTGGTTGGGCCTGAGACTGGTGTCGGCCTGGCCTCCCGGGAGGATGCAGTCGTTTAAGTAGCCGAGGGCGGGATTCCAGAATAATTCCCCGAAACTGAGGCGTACCTGTTCGGCGGTTTCGCGGTAGAAATGCAGGTCGTCGGAATTTTTATGGCGATAAAACTCGGCGAGGCTGCACAAGTTGCTGTACCAGAGGGCGTTGATCTCGACGGCCTTGCCGTAACGCGGCGTGAAGGTGATCCCGTCATGCTTGGCGTCCATCCAGGTTAATTGTGTGTCGATGTCGCCGCCGGTAATGAGCTTGTCCTGATCGGCGTGAATGCCGAAACGGGTTCCCTTGCGGTAGGAATCCAGCACCCATTTGATGGCGGGCAGCAGTTTGGAGGCGAAGTTTGCCTGATCGTCGGTGGCGTGCAGGTAGCGAAAGGCGGCGTGGACAAACCACAGCGATGCGTCGATGCTGTTGTAGTGCGGCTCATTGCCGTAATCGTCGAAGCGGTTGGGGATCATGCCCTCGCTGATGGCTTTGGCGAATGTTTTTAAGACGCCCCAGGCGATGTCCTTGCGGCCGGTCGACAGGCACAGGCCTTCGAGGGCGATGAAGGTATCGCGTCCCCAATCGAGGAACCACGGATAGCCGGCTAAAATGGTCGGTGTGACCGTGTCGTCGATCTTTCGCTCGATGACAAACTGGCCGGCGGCGGAGTAGAGCCGGCGGCCGGCCGCATCCGGCGGGCAGGCTGCGGTCAGTTCCTTTTCGCGCAGGGTGATCGCGTCGATGGCTGTTTCCAGTTCCAGGCCGCCCATCTGCGAGAGGCTGTCGGAGTCCTCAAAGAGGCCGGCCCAGAGAACGATCCGCCGCGGTCCGTCGATATGGCAGTGGAAGGTTCCCGGCGACCAGAGGTCCTCGAAGCAATCCTGCCCGCGCCGGCGTTCGATGCGATAGAGAAAACGATGCCACCACTCGGCATTCGGCTCGAACTGCATCGGTTCGCAGCGGATCCCCAGCAGGCCCATCTCCGGCGAAGGGCCGGAAATACTGAGCTGCGGGGAGTCCCAGGCGGCTTTCAGGCCGGCGCCGGCGTGCTGGAGGCTGTGGAAATCGCGCAGGGCCGCGAACGGGCGGAGGTGGAAATCGAAGGGCTTGGCGACCGATGTGAAGTCGTATACGACGGCGGCGATGTCGCTGTCCGGCAGCAGGTAGACGGATTTGGTCAGGGCGGCGAAATGCAGGTGGTATTCAAAATGAACGCCGTGGTCCTTTCGGAATTCGAGAAGATGCTCGCTGCCGTTGGGGTGCATGGCGTGTTCGAATTCAAAGTTGCCGGTTGAAAAACTGCTGCCCTCAAACGAAAACGTTTCGAGGCAATTGGCCAACGCGGTAATCCGGTTGGCGGGGGGCATGTGCGTGCCGATGAGCAGTCCGTGGTAACGGCGGGTGTTGCAGCCCAGTACGGTTCCGGACGCAAATCCGCCGCGGCTGTTGGTGAGCAGCCATTCCTTTTCGAGAAGCGCGTCGATGGGTTTGCCCTGTATGGAAACAGTGATCCCGGCCGCATCCAATCTTTTTTGTGTCAGCATAGTTTGCCCCTGTTGTATCGGATAGGCAACCGGCGGCTACGATGTTTTTCCCAGGGGCATTTTACCGTTGACAAACGACTGGCTGCACCGCTGCCGCAGATTGCTAAGAACATTCATAAAGTTGATGTACGAATCATACGGTGATTCGTACGGGTTGAAATATTTGTGAACATCGCCGTCGGCGAAATACTTGGTGCACATGTAATAGAAATGGTCCGAGGTCTGCATCCGCCGCCAGTCCGCGATCAGCTCATCGTTTTGCGTTTGCTTGATGAGCTTTTCGATTTTGTAAATCTCGTGCAGGGCGTTGGACTGCATGGCGTTGCCCAGCCAGGCTGAGAGATCCCGTTCTGTGTCGGCCCAGCTGATAATATGCGGCACGTCGACCACGTCGACGGCGTCATAGGTCGCGACGACTTCCCCCGGCGTCATGAAATTGTTGTCCGGGTGCTTGAGGACCTCTTCGGGGAGGTGGTACATGAAATCAAAGATCCCGGTGTCCTCCCATTGATGCTCGCCGAAGGTTTCGTAGTCCATGAACAGGTTGACGATCTGGCCGTTGCCGCTGATGTTGTGCAGCCAGCGGACGAACTTGTCGGCCGTCAGCGG
>JAWLHD010000583.1:0-2637 GCA_041690555.1 Anaerohalosphaeraceae bacterium | reverse complement strand
CTCCATCACCCACTTTGGCGTGGCGAACTGCTGCTCGATGCGGTCTGTGCTCGTTTCCTTGCAAGAGATGCGAAACGCGATCCCAAGTCCGTGCCCCACCCACTTCTCGATTATCCGGTCGATCACATCCCAGTCGAACCGTCCTTCCTCCGGCTCCAGATATGCCCAGGCAAGACGCAGGTAAACATGGTCCATCCCCGGAAAATCCAGCAGGTCGGCATCGTCGCCGATGGTGTATTTGTTTACATGATTGTCCGGGTAGTGATGATACCAGCCCTTGTGCGGATTCTCCAGTACCGTCCGGTCATCCCAGTGCGGCCTCATATCGACTACCCGCACCGCCCCGCAAACGCCCACCAAACATAACAGCAGCACAGTCCGCGCGGCAACAACGGTAGCTCGCTTCCGCTTGGCCATCTTACAGACTCCACCCTTGCCGATACCGGCGCCCAAGCTGCCGATTGGCATTCTCATCATTCGTAAACCGCATCCCTGCCCCGTCCCACGCCAGCTTCTTGCCCGCGCGCATGGCGATATTACCCAGCAGCGGCGTCTCGGTCAGAAGCCCGCTGTGCCGCACAAAGTCAGACCCCGCCGGTTCTCCACCGCGACAGGCGTCGATCCACTCACGGTACTGCCCCGGCGACCGCGGCAGGATGCGCGGCGGCCTTCCGTACTCCTTCATCCGCGACTCCGGCAAGAGCCGCGTCCCCATCAGCACACCTCCATCGCCGATGTAAATGTCGCCCCCGATTCCACGTCCGGCCTCCAGACCCGCCGGCCGAGGCGCCTGCCTGCCCCCGCCGAACCACCGCACCACCACCGGCGGCATATCTCCCCGCGCGGGAAATTCCCATGCAACTTCGAAAACGCGGGCATGCACCTCCGCCCCGATCTCCGTGCACGTCCCCTCCACGCTCACCGGGTGCGTCAGTTTCAGCGCCTTGAACACCGTCGACAGCTTATGGCACCCCATGTCCCCCAATGGTCCCGTCCCGAAGTCCCGCCAGTCCCGCCACCTCCAGGGATGATACGCCGGATGGTACGGCCGCCCCGCCGCCGGCCCTAACCACAAATCCCAGTCCAGCCCCTCCGGCACCGGCGGCCTCTCCGAGGGGCGGCTCCCCCATTCCGGTTGCGGCCAGAACGGCGCACCAACCGTAACATGCACCTCCCGCACCGCCCCGAGCGCCCCGTCCATGACAAACTCCTGCACGATACGAGCCTCCTCCGACGCCTGCCCCTGGTTGCCCAACTGAGTCGACACACCCTTCGCCTTCGCCGCCTCGGCAACCCGCCGCGCTTCATCCACCGAATACGCCAGCGGCTTCTCGCAATAGACATGTTTGCCCCGCGATATCGCCGCCATCGTTATCACCGCATGAGTATGATCGGGCGTCGAAACAACCACCGCATCGACGTCCTCTCGCTCCAGCAGCTCGCGATAATCGGCGTACGCCCGACACCCCGTATAGGATCCCAGCCCGCGATGCTCTGCGTAATGCCTCTCCACCAACTGCCGTGCCGGCTCTCGCCCGCCAGACTTCTGCTCGTTGCCCTGCATCCAGTCCCAGGATATGTACCCGCCCCCTTCCCGATGCACATCGCACACAGCCGCAACATGCACGTCATCCATCTGCAGCAGGTTGAAAAGAATGATATGCCCCTGACCGCCCATGCCGATGCACGCCACCGTCAACTTCTCGCTCGGTGCAACATACCCCGCGCCCAGAACCCGCCGAGGCAAAACAGCCAGCGCACCGAACCCGGCAGCCCTCTCCAAAAATACACGCCTTGAAATTAAAGGGGTCAGACACCTTTTCCGACCCCCCGCACTCTTCACATCATCCACAACACGGCCCTTTCCATTACCCCCCGACCCGATCAAAACGCCGCCGTGCCGCACATAACACAACCCCACCGGCACACAAGCCAATTCTAACAACACAACCCCAAAATAGCAACCGCCGATATCCCGTCTACACAATGCACCGCACCGGCTCCGTTAAGGCTCAGCCTCGACCGCGGCCCGTCAGCGCAGTGTCTCACTCGCCGCCACGTACCCGCAATAATCCGCCAGAAGCATGCGACCGGCACCAGCACTATAGCCACCATCAGAGACCACCCAGAAGGACGACAATTGTTTCCCGTGGATTGAAGACTTTGACGTTGCCCAACGGCTGTTGGATGAACAGTTGAGAAGCGACTGGTCGACCCTGTTGAACCGGCTAACCTTTGACCGTTGCCCCGGCTTGGCGGACGTGTTGCGGCCTTTGCGGCCGGAGTATTACTGGTCTGCGAATGAGACGGAATGGGCGACGGATATTATGTTCAAGTCGCCCTCGGCCTTGGATGCGATCTATCCGTCGCTGCTTCACCATGCGATCCGGGTCAGCGACAGCGCGTCGCTGCTGCGGTATCTGGGACGTCGGGACGGGCGGGGCAAAATGCCCGAGGAGGTCATGAGCGATTATCGTCGGCGCTATGAGGGAATTCACGTGAAGCACTGGAAAGGCCGCAATTCGGTAAAGATGTACAATAAGAGCCGTCGCCTCCTCAGGATCGAGACGACCATTACGGACACGCACGAAAAACAAGAAGTTAGCGGATTGTAGTGCAGAAGCTTGTGAATTGACG
>JAWLHD010000582.1:0-2649 GCA_041690555.1 Anaerohalosphaeraceae bacterium | reverse complement strand
GCGATCACAGCGTGTGCACGATCACCCTTGAGTATACGGGCGATGTGTTCCATGGCCATATCCATGTCGACACAGTCCACGGGCACGCCCAGCACGTCTATTCGTTTCGGTGTTTCGCGATCCATTGTCTACCCTGAGTTAGCTCCTGATCGACTTCTGCCGGGTCGGGAGTCGCATCGTTGACGCTAAAAACGCTAACAAACTCGTGAGGCAGCGCCCCCTGATAATGGCTGCTGATGCACGCAGCCGGCTCGAGCTCGCCGTAGACCGGAGAACACCAGGCCCGGAGATCCTTGCTCGCATCGCCTGACACCAACGACGATTTCCCGCCGCTGAGGGATACCGAAAGACGACTCCCTCGAAAGACGTTGTCTGTCTCAGCGGTGAATCCGTCCGGCACATGCCAATTCAATTCCAGACGGTGGTCACCTGGCCCCACCAGCACGTCCAAAACGACGACAATGACCGGCCGGCCAAAGACGCCGACGTACCGCCAGTGCGTGACACCATCCCGATGATACCCGCCATGAGAGGCCAGCAGCCGAATAGGCCCCTCCTCAGCGGTCTGCTTCTCGACCAGCCTGGCGTCGAAGGGTCGCGACCACTGGAACGCGCTTTCCTGTTTCGCAGGGTCGCGGTCATTCACAGTGACCGTGTTGTGGGCCCGCGAACTCCGGAAATACGTGCGCCAGCGCTTTTTGCCCGTATAGGTATAGGTCCCTGGATCCAGTAACTGAGGAACGCCATCAACCGACATCCAGAGGGCTAATGTGTCGCAGTGCGCATGCCCATAAGCTGGAGGCATCCCAAACGGCCCATGGTCAAAGATCAGATGAGTGGAAGCCGGGGATTCGCTGTGGATGACCGCGTAACCGCTGTCCTCAAACACCTTCAGGTAAGAACCGACCGGACGATCGCAAGGCAAGATCGCGAGGTCGGGAGACAAGGCATAACCGCTATCGCTATCCCCGATTGGCGGCAGCCTCCCTTCCCCATCTGCCATATGGCTTAAAAATGAGGCTCCTCGAGTCTGAGCCGCGGCAAGTTCTTGCGGTGAATGGAGTCCGTGATGACGAAGCAATTTCTCGACGAGCGCGATAAGTTCAAGCACAAATCTGTGGTAGTGAAGACTTTGCTCGATCCCACCCCCGTCCGGCAAGACCTGCCGCTCAGCCTCCTCACACAGGATACTCATCCCGCCTTCGAACCAGCGGCCTGCCGCCTTTAGTTCCGGAAAGAGTACACCCGCGTACACCAGCGCGGCCGCTTCCGCCACCGTATGATTGCCGGAAGATGAATACCTCGAAATTCGGCCAGCGATGAATGCCGGGTGTGACGCCACGATGGCCGCCAAAGCTGTCCAAATCGGGTCCTCTTTAGCGAAGTGCGGCCGCAGCATATCCAGCGCATGGCAAATAGCGATAAACCGAAGCGAACATTCCATTGCCGATACATAGTGCACCCCCGCCCACGGCGGGTTGTGCTTGATCCAGCTAAGCAACTCGGCCCGCGCCTGTTCGACGGCTGCCTCTGATAACTCGGCTTGGGCTTGTTGCGCAATCCGGGCCAACCAGACCAGCTGTTGTAAACGGGACGGCTCCCATACCACACGGGCGTCGCCATAAGGATTCCCATGCCGGTACGGTACTGCGCCAAAGAAGGTCAATGGCCAGACCTTCCCGGTATCCGGCGCCTTATGCCAAGCCTCCGCCGCGTCAGACCAGGCCCAACGGAACCCCAATGCGTCCCAACCCCTCAAATCCTCGGCCCCGTACTCGTTTAGCTCGCCACGCCAGGAAAGTTCCGGAAGCTGGAGTTCCGTCGCCCTACAAAAACCCAGGCACTCTGTATCGGGCTGCGCCGGCACGGATCCCAACACGTAACGAAACCACCACCCAAGAACCCATGCCTGCTCGAGCACGCGATGCAACAACTCCCTGCGATTCATTATTCGAAGGCGAGTCAAGTACCACGTCATCTGACGCATGCGGAGGCCGACCTCCCAGAGAAACCCAGATTCACTAAACAGCTCCTACCGGCCATTGTTCCCTACGACTTCGTTCAGTGGGGCGAAGCGATAACCCAACTCTTTACCATGCTTCAGCAGCCTTCGCAGCGCTTCTTCCGAAGTGAAACCTTTTGGGTGCCCAATGAGAACAAATGTATGTCGGTCGGAAAGATGCTCATCTATATACCGAAGGAACCTCTTGTGCGCACGAAAATTGAACAAGCAAAAATCCCAAGTCAAAGCTTCCTTACCGAAAAGATCACCGATCTTGCCAAGCGCTCCCATTCCTCGCGTTCCCTTTTTTTGGGAGCCGTAATTTCCTGTCCCCCGACCAGACCGCTGGAGATACGATCGTATCCGGTTGATAGACAGTTTGGCGATTCGCCGCTGCGTGAGAGCGAAGACAGGGAATTCCACAACCTGACTTGAATGGCTTGAACGGCAGAAATCACTCGGGTCCACCAGCCAGCAGTCTTTGTTTAAAGGCGCCCCACGAAAGTCGTAGCGCGATAAATCGCCCGTTTCATGGCCACCGGGGTAAACGGACGAATCAACCTTTAGCCCAACATTCACCATAGCGCGATACACAGCTTTCGAAGGCACAATATTGTAGGCTCCTGCTCTCAATATCCTACAGAGGT
>JAWLHD010000581.1:0-2654 GCA_041690555.1 Anaerohalosphaeraceae bacterium | reverse complement strand
GATTCTCGAATTTTACAGTGATGGACAGAATGGGCAATTCCAGGTGTGGGACTCCCAATCCGGCTGGCTTGACCTTGGGCTCCCTGTGGGGTTTGCATATGATAACTGGTACACACTCGAGATCGGCCTTTCCGCCAATGCCTTTAATTTTGCCGTCAACGATTTAGCTTATGTAGGTATGAATGCCACTGGGGGCGTTGAATACGCCAACGCTAGTCTTCAAGGCTATAACTCCGGCGAATCCTTTGATATTTACTGGGATAATTTTTCCTACGGCGATGGCACACAAGCTGCCGCCCCGGTGCCCGAACCGTCGACTTTTGTTCTTCTGGGTGCCGGTCTGGCCGGCCTGGTTGTTTGCCGTCGGCGAAAAAAGTCCTGACCTGACTGAAAATTGCGATACTACAATGTTGTTAAATACCAATGGCCGACTGGATACAGTCGGCCATTTTTTTCTTTAAAACAGGTCGATTGATGCCAGCACACAAGGGGCAGGGAAAAAGTTGTCCCGGCCATCGTTTCCGCGCAGGATGAAGTGGTACGCAGCACCTGGAAAATGAATGTGAGGGTGTCTGGACATAGCGCAACCCCTTAGGTACACCCATTTGTCAGACCTGCCCCCTAGGCTTTCAACACTGCAGCGTTTGGTTCGGCGTACCCTTATGCCCCTGGATACGTTTCAGACCTCCGGCGGTTGTCGTGACAGGGCGCGGATCTCATCACGTAAGGCGCTCACCTCATCCTTGATCGCGACCAATTGCTTGGCCCCTGCCACTTCGGCGTCGCTACTATCGGCGTCGCGGCCGACGAAGAAGGTGGCGAGCGCCGCTGTCACGTAGCCGAAGACACCGAAGGCGTACAGCGCCAGAAAGACGCACAGCACACGCCCCTCGGCCGTCTGCGGCCAGTACTGCGAGCCCAACGTCGTCATGATCATGGCGGTCCACCACAATGACTCGCCGTAGCTGTTCGGCCCGCCGGGTGCCTCATTTTCGAAAGCGTACATCCCGGCCGAGCCAGCGAACGTGACCAGCAATGTAAGGGCGATCACATACCCGAAGCCCCGTCGGCTCAGGCTCGCGCCCAGCGCCCTCATACCGCGGTTCAGCGAACTGACGACACGGACCAGCCGCAACCCTCGCCCCGCCCTGGCCAGGCGGAGCAGCCGAAACGCACGGAAGATGCGGAAGATCCGTAGCGCGGGGAGCAGCAGCGAAATGGCGGTCAGCCAGTTACCCTTGAGGTAAGCAATTTTGTCCGGGGCCAAGGCCAACTTCACAGCGAAATCAATAATGAAGACGACCCAGATAATCGTGCCGAGAGAAAAGAACAACAAACTCTCGCCCTGAATCAACTCCACGACCAACAGCACCAGCCACACGAACGCGAGGACCAGCATCGGTGTTTCCAGCCAGCCCTCCAAACGATGGAGCAGCTCGTATCGCTCCCGTTTAAAATCCTCCGCGTCCGTGGATTTCGTGTCAGGATTTTCGTTCACATCCCGGTTGCTCATCGGATCCCCCCCTCCGCTTGCCCTACCTCGCCCCCCCCTTCTGCCGCCGACCATCCGAATTCACCGGACAGGCGAGGCTTGCCCCGCCAGGTGGGAGGGTTGGGCGTCGCTACGGGATGGCTGGGCTGTAGGCATAAGCCGCTGAAAATGGTAGGGCTTTTAGTGTTCCAATCTTCGAGAGGTGCAAATGTGTGGTTTTGCCATTCCCAAACCTCTGCACCGTAAGTCCACCAATCAGTGCCCGAGTCGTGCTGTCGAACTTCGTTGACCCATACGCTAAACGCCTGATGGGAGCTTGGAGGCCATCATCATCTTCCGGTCGATCTTGCGCCCGTCGACGATGAACGTTCCGTCACCAACCGCGTGAACCGTGCGCCTCTCCTTGCGTGCAGTATCCATGTGTGCGGCAACCGCCTCTAACACAACAATGTTGTGCTTTTTAACGATGTCAATGACCTTGCACTCAATGTTGGCGAGGCACTCCTTGATCAAGGGCGGCCTGACGATTTTGGCCTGCACCGGTGTCAGCTTGAATTTGGCAAATTTGTCTGTGTCTGCCCCGGAGCACGTCCCTATGCCAACAACTTTATCCAATAGGTCGACGGTGGCAATCGCAATAACGCACTCCCGATTCTTTCGCAACGCCGCGAAGGAGTGATTCCATTCACCCGTGGTCATAGCAAATACAGGAGTGAAATCCATCACCATGGTCCAGGAGATAGTCATGATGTTGTTTTTCTTTCCATCATGGGTTGTCACGAGGACCACAGGTCCTGGTTCAATCAGGGTGAAAGCCTTGCTCAGTTCCAACTGACTCATGGGAGCATCTCCGGTGGTCATGCCAAGCTTGCGCGTTTGATGTTAATTTGCTGCCCTTCCCCCCAAGCTTTCCTGCTTTTGCTGAGAATGATGCGCTCCCCGGGAGCATCTTTAAGCCACCGCAGAATTACTTCTTAAACCGCTCCGCAAGGGCCGCAAAGGGTGAGTGTACCAACGAGGAGCCCCCTGTCTCGCCCGAAGAATTATCCGAGTCCCGCTGCTCCTGTATGCCCCTGGTATGCTCGTGATCGTGACAGTAGATGCACAGAAGTTCCCAATTGCTGCCGTCGGGCGGGTTGTTGTCGTGATTGTGGTCTCTGTG
>JAWLHD010000580.1:0-2668 GCA_041690555.1 Anaerohalosphaeraceae bacterium | reverse complement strand
ATTTTACCCCAAGCCACCCCCACCCCTCGCGCCCGGCCAGCGCCGCCTGCTCACCTGCTCGCCTGCCTGCCCACCCTCACAAACAAACTCCCTGGCAACTGCTTGACCAGCCCCTTCAGCCGCAGCCCCACCAGCCCCGAATTGACCACCCCTGCCCCTAATCCCGTCGCCGCGATAATCTCCTCTACGTGCCGCGCCTCCCCATCCAAAGACTCCAGGACCGCCCGCTCCCCCTCCGAAAGATTCATCCTCGCCGCATCGAACAACGGCATCTCCGCCTCCCCCTCAACGGCAGCCACATGCTCCTTTAGCCCCTCACCGATATGACCCAGCGCATCCATCACATCCTCAACGCAATCCACCAGCCGCGCCCCCTGCTTTATCAACTGGTGCGACCCCGCGCTCAGCGGCGAGTCGATCTTCCCCGGCACCGCCATCACCTCGCGCCCGTACTCCACCGCCGCCTGCGCAGTCAGAAGCGCACCGCTCCTCTCAGATGCCTCAATCACGAGCACCGCCATACACAATCCTGCAATGATCCGGTTCCGAGCGGGAAAATTCTCGGAAAAAGCCTCAATTTCAAGAGGTAATTCGCTGATACAGGCGCCGTTTCGAGCAATTTTTTGAAAAAGAGGGGCATTTTCCAGCGGAAAATTGAAAAAAAGACCACAACCTTGAACAGAAATCGTCCTTCCGCCCCCCATTAGAGCACCCCTGTGGGCGGAAGTGTCCACCCCTCTCGCACCTCCGCTAACAACCGTAAACCCAGCAGAAGCAAGCACATGCGCAAATCTCGATGCCTGCTCCTCACCATACCCGCTGCAGCGCCGAGACCCGACTATCGCCACCGCCAAACCGTCCCCACGCTCCAAAAACCCCTTCACATACAGCACAGGAGGAGGGTCATAAATCACCCGCAAAGCCGCCGGATACCGCTTATCACCCGCATGAATCAACGTAACGCCAAGCTTATCCGCAAGCTCCAACTCCCTGTCAACATTGAACTTACCAAGACTCCTCCGAATCCGCTCCGCCGTATGTACCCCAATGCCCTTGACCTTCGTAAGCTCCGCCACCGAAGCCCCGAAAACCCCATCAAAACCCCCAAATCGCTTCAAAAGCCGGGCAAAAGCCTTAGGCCCCACCCCATCAGCCCGAATCAGCTTCACCCATTTTTCGATGTCCGGCGAATGCCCCTGCTCACTCACGGCGATCTCCTCAAACCCCAACAGAATAAGGACTTACTTCAACAAGTCGCAACCAAATCCGCCACTATGGCTCTATTATACCACAGGCACAGAACTTTGAAAACGTGCGGGCATGTGTTATTCTGTAGCTTGTAATAACACAGGAGAAGGTAATGGCGCCAAAAACGTGTTTGATCGGCACACTGCTGGCATTGGCAGGCGTGTTTAACCCATTGTGCAAGGCAGACTTAGAATATCCAGGGCTTCGAATGCTCAACCTCCAGGGCGATCTACAGGTCCACGATCCCGCGATCATCCGCGAGGGTCAAACCTTCTACATAATCTCGACCGGCGGCGGCAGACGCGGCGGAGTCCTGCCGATTCGCCGTTCAAACGATTTGCTTCGTTGGGAGCGTTGCAGTGAGGTTTTCGAGACCATTCCAGGATGGGCGACAGATGAAATACCCGGCGTTCGCGGGCTCTGGGCGCCTGACATATCATTCTTCAACGGCAGGTATCATCTTTACTACTCGGCATCGACGTTCGGGCGAAACAACTCCGCCATCGGCCTTGCGGCGAACAGGACGTTAGACCCCGCCAGCCCCGATTACAGATGGACCGATCAAGGCATCGTCATCCGCTCGGTGCAAGGAAGGGATGACTGGAACGCCATCGACGCCAACATAGCCATCGAAGAGGACGGCAAGGTCTGGATGTCTTTCGGCAGTTTCTGGGGCGGCATAAAGATGCGACGCATTGATCCCAACACGGGTAAACTGTCAAGCGAGGACACCAAATTGTATGCCCTGGCCAGCCGCCCGAGAGGATCTGGCGGGGCAAACGGGGCGGTTGAGGCGCCTTTTATCGTTCGCAACGAGGCGTACTGGTATCTGTTCGTTTCGTTCGACGTCTGCTGTCGCGGCGTCGACAGCACCTACAAGGTCATGGTCGGCAGGTCGCCACAGATCACCGGGCCATACGATGATCGCGAAGGCATCGGCATGCTTGAAGGCGGCGGAACGCTTGTAATCGAGGCGACCACAGACAACTGGAAAGGCCCGGGCCATTGTTCGGTGCTGCAAGATGGATGGGGTGACTACCTCGTGTTCCACGCCTATCACGGGCAGACCGGACGCGCGGAGCTGAAGATTTCGCCCCTGCTGTGGGAAAACGGCTGGCCGTACGTCGCTCCGCTGCCATAGGCTTGGCGCGGACGCTTTCGCGATATGGTTAAAGAAAAACGCAATTTGGCCTTGCGGAAGAACTGTGAGGAGGTTAATGTTTAGTTGTCGAAGCGGCTGCGCAAATTCGCAAATCATATAGAATTCGCGCAACGCAAGTGGAGGCGACTAATGAAGAAGCGGGCGTTCACTCTCATAGAGCTGCTGGTCGTTATAGCGATTATCGCATTGCTGCTGGCAATTATCACGCCAGCACTTAGCCGTGCTAAGGAACAGGCCCGCAGAGTCCTTTGCAGGAAC
>JAWLHD010000579.1:0-2669 GCA_041690555.1 Anaerohalosphaeraceae bacterium | reverse complement strand
GTGGGAACGCCGCCCCGCCAACTGCCACCGAGATCGTTGTCGATGCCCGGATTGATCAACTGAATCGAAGCCTCCGGCAGGTCGCCCACTGTCGGCCAAGGGAAGCCCAACTTGTATGTGACTTCGTCGACAATCTCCCGCTCGGCGTTGCGCAGCCGCACCCTCTCGCCATCGTTGCTGAGTCTGCCGGTGAATACCCCGTCCGGCGCAAATCCGAACTTCGCCTCGAACTTTTCAGCGTCCTGCGCGATCACCGCATATCCACCGGCGGCGATTGTGGTGCCTGCCGCGAATACCGAATTCACCCCGCTGGTCAAAGACCACTCGGAAATATCCACCGACTGATTCGTAACGTTGTGCAGTTCAACGAACTCGGCGAGATCCGTCTTGATGGGCGGATCGTAATGAATTTCATTTATCACCACCGGCCCAACCGACGCGCCCCACTGTCCCGCCAGGTACGCAAGGTCGCCCTTGTTCACGCCGTCGGCCCCGTACAGATCGGCGCAGCCGGCCGCGTACCCTTCGCATCCTGCGGCGTCGAGCCATTGCACCGCCATCAGCAGCAGGTCGCCGAGGTCCACCCGGCAGTCGCCGTTGAGATCCGCCGTAGGACACACTTTCACCGGCTCCGCCTGCGTTGTGAATTGCCAGACCGTCCCTTCGGCGGCATTGGCGTCATTGACATGAGAATCAACCCGCCAGTAATACGTCGTGCCGCCGGCAAGACTGCCTGTCGCAGCCTCTGTCGGCGATGCACCGCCTACGACGGCAATCCGGCTTTCCCAATGTCCAAGCATCGCCGGATCATTGCTCAGGTAAACATCGAAGTGATCGATCGGTCCGGGCGCCTCCGGCGATGCATCCCATGCCAGCACCACGCCTTCCGGAGGGATCTGCCTCGCACCGTCCCGCGGGTACAGATTCAGCGCCTTCCACACAGGTCCAAAGCCCGTGACGTTGTCGAACGTTGCGGTGCACAACGCCCCAACTGTGTGGGATGTAACCGCCAGACCCATGTAAATAGTCGGCGGCATAGAAATCGTCACGTCGCCCTGATGGCTCCAGTTCCGCCCGTCAGGCGAATGATAACTCCTGAAAGTGTTGCCTTGCCGCACAATCCGCACCCAGTAAGGGGCCATAATGCCCCCCGTCATCAGGTTGCCCAGATTGTCGCCGGAATGGGCTTGAGGTCGCCACTGGAACGCCGCCCCGTTCCAGCCCGTGATGCACATATAAGCGTATGTTGAGCCCGCATCGAGTGTAGCCCGCATCATCACCCCCGCCTTCGTCCATGAGTCGGTCGCCTGCAAGCCGGCGACCCGCGCGCTCATCTGCCCGTCGCCTGAAAGCGGAACGTAGACATAATGAAACTCGTCAGCCGCGCCCCAGATGTCGCTGCCATTGGCACGCACAACATATGTGCCGCCGTCGACCTGGAGGTATCCCGGTGCCGAGACCCCGCCGATATCGCGATTCTCATAGGCCGTTGCCGTCCCTGCGATTCCCAGAAATGCCATAACCGCAATGGCCGCGATCCTGCTCATCATCTGCCTCCAACAAATCCCGGTAAGGATGTCCTCACAACAAAAAGGCCCGCCGCAACAGAACAGACGGTGCTCGCATAAATCTCATTATACCAAATTTCCACCCGAATCAGACGCCAAAACCGGCAAAAGTGCCATAAACCTTTATATAAAAGCAGCTTACAAACCATACCACCCTGATGCTGTCCGTTTTCCTAAAATTCTTGCAAAGGTGTTCGAACAGCGGCTTATAAGACCTTGTAACCCTAAGCTTTTTGACTAATCCAACAGATGAAGCCCTCAAAGCTTCTCCTGACAGCCTTTTATAGGACTCGCCGCTTCTGTCCCGCCGTGACTCAGCCCGGGCGAACAGTTGGGCGATAAGTACAATAAGTTTATTGCGCGTTTATTACAGAATTGAGAGGTCATAGCGATGGATGAACAGATCGGACAGGCGGCAGGAAAGGTGTGGCAGGTTCTTTCCAAGAAGGGAAATGTCAATGTGTCGGACCTTCCAAAACTCACCGGCCTAAAGAGTCAGATGGCCTATCAGGGACTTGGGTGGCTGGCAAGAGAAGGCAAGATCTCCTACCAGACAAAGGGCCAGCGTACAGTCGTTTGCCTGGCCGGCGCCGAGTGCGTTAGCTAAGCTGAAGGGCCGTGGACAGGCGCCGGTCTGCACAACCGGAACCGCCCGCGGCCCTCTTGCTTTCCCCGTCTTTTGCCACACCGCTGCCGCGGACGCGTTACCGCCTTATAACACTTAGAATCAGAACCTCTTTATACTTGTGTACTGTAACGCTCTACTATGATGTAAGAGACAAATGATTCTCTTGCATTTACCGCCGATTTCTGCTAACTTATTCTGAACGTATGGGGTGGGGAGATGTGCGATGTGGTGGAGAAGATTAATCGCTGTTTTGTTGCTGCTCGCCTTAAAGGGCGCAGCTCAAGCGCAGGACCTGTCTCTCCACTTCCGCCTCGACGTTCAATCTCCCGGCCGCTCGATTACCCCCGATATCTTCCGAGCCTTTGCCTCTCCTTTGCCCAGCGCAGCCGCCGGCCTGGACACATTTGACCTGCTCAAGCCGCCCGCGCCGCCCGCCGGAAACTATGCACTGGCCAAGACCACCGACACCGGCG
>JAWLHD010000578.1:0-2671 GCA_041690555.1 Anaerohalosphaeraceae bacterium | reverse complement strand
ATCGCCTCGAAATCTCCAAACCCGACCCCGACCGCGCATTCCCCGTATACAGCATGATCGGCGGCAAACTCACCACCTTCCGAGCATTCGCCGAACAAACCGCCGACGTCGTGCTCGGCCTCCTGAACAAAACCCGCGCCGTCTCGACACAGGAACGCACCTACCTCGGCGCAGAAGACTACCCCCCCGACGACAAAGCAAAACAGGCATGGATCGACCAGATAGCCGCCGCCAACAACCTCACACAAGACCGGGCAGCCGCCCTCCTCGACCGCTACGGAACCATCGCACAAACAATCGCCTCCAGCCCCGCCGAAGACCACACACCCCTCATAACCCTCCCCGACTACTCCGTAGGCGAAATCAAACACATAGCAAAAAACGAATGCATACACCACCTCTCAGACCTCACCCGCAGAAGAAGCATAATAACCCTGACAGGCAAAGCCAAACCCGAAGCACTCAAAGAACTCGCAAAAATCACCGCCGACGTGCTGGACTGGCCCCCTGACCGACAACAACAGGAAATCCAAATAGCAGCACAAGAAGCCGAAAACGGACGATAGTCCATGTTCTATTGCAGGCAGGCATGGTCTTCCTCTTCAACTCCCGCCGACAGCAGAAGGCGATCAAGTAAAAAGGTCCCAAAAACCCGCCCTACGGCATCAACAGCCACTCCTCCGCTAACTTCACAAGATCATGAGTATCGATCACGCCGTCAGGCGGATCGCTGATATCATAGGCAGGGTCCCAGTTCCAATCGCCCGGCTGCGAAAACCACGCCCGCGATAACCCCACAAAATCACCCATATCCACGATGAAGTCCTCGTTGAAATCCGCCGCGCTGGCCACAGGACCCGTATAAACATACTGAGCAATACGCTTCCGGTTACTATCCAGAAAAACCGACATCGCCGCACTCTGCGACACCTCGTTGCCCGCTCCGTCGGTCCATTTCACAAACGAGTAATCGCCGCTCTGCACCGGAGCCGCAACAGTCGTCGACAAACCCGTGTTATAGGTTCGGTAAAGCTCGCCAACACCGTCCCGCCGACCCCAGCGATCTACCCGGCCCACCGCGAAATACGGAACAAGTCCCTGCGGCTGCGTCGCGATCTGCAGCGTGCTGAACTGGCTCGGCCGGATAATCCGGTCATACCGCACTAACAAACGAACGCTGTCGATCACAAGCTCACCGCTGTTCTCCTCGTGAGGCGCCTTCTTGATCACGATGTCCGCCCACGCACCAGGCCGCGCATAGAGCATAATGTCACCCGTACCTGCGTTTTGACAGTTGCTCAACAGGCTGAATAACATGCTCTCGCTCGCCTCGCTCCGGTCAACAGGCTGCCAGTACCCGTCCGCAAAGTGCCGCTCGTTCCAGTTAATCGGGTTCGTCTCCTGCGCAACGTCCTTGTAGTGCACGAACTGGTAAATCTCCCCGTCCTTCTGAAGCCGCGACACCCCCGAATGTTCTATCTCTAAGTCGAAGTAGTCCCGCCAATCATACGTCCCTTCCACGTGAAACTCCAGCGTCTCCACCTCCACGTCTACGATCCGTGTGTTCTCCTCGTTATACTGAAACCTCGCCGCATCCTTCAGATTAATGACTACCTTGCTTCCTGCATTCAGCGAGGCAATCTGCGCCGCCGTCAGCTCCAATCGAACCGGCGCCGTAGCCTCATACGACTTGTTCTCCTGGTAGTCGCGATAAATCTGATCCGTCAGACTCCAAAGCTGCTCTTCATAAACCGTCTTAAGCGCAATAAAAGCGCTCTCATCGAGCGTCCCGTCCACCGATACAATGCTCTGCATCGCCGCAAACATGTTGCCGATGTTCAAGTCCATCGGCGAAGGCTTCAGCAGCCGGTACTCGTACGACTTCGCCAGGTAATAATGATACTTCCGCAGACGCTCCTTCGCCCGCTGTTCCATATCCTTCACGTACATCGTCGCCCGCGGATCGACAACACGGTTCAAATGACTTGCGTTCCGGTTCATGCCGTCGATCGCCAACAGATTGTTAGTAATCGCATTGGACAACGTCGAAACCTTCTGCATCGCCGCCGTAAGCTGACGATTGAAAACCTCTTTCTCGACCGAAAGCTGAGTCACCTGGTCCACCAGACTGTTGAAAATCGGGTCCGCCGCCTTGAGCTTCTTCAACTCAACCGCAACCTCCTCGTTGCTAAGCGACGTCTCCTTCAGCGCCTCTTTGATCTGGTGCATCCCGCCCGCCATGCTCGCCGCCTGCGCGCGAAGCCCCTGCAGGTAGCCCGCAGCCCCGCTTTGCTCTACTGCGTTCAGGTCGTTTGGAATCGCGTCAAAATTGTCCAGCCACTCGCCCGACGCCGCCTCGAAATCGATCTCGTAAAACGTCTTCGCCACCCCCGTCCGGTTGTTAATCGCAGGCCACGGGTCCTTCTCCGCCAGAAACGTATCCGTCAGCGCCGTAATCGTCCCGGTCGCAAACCCTGCCGCCGCGCCCGCCTTTCCTCCCGATGCCGCTCCGCTGATCGTCGATGTAACGATCCCGCTCAGCCCCTTCAGCATCTTCTTCCACCACGGAACCTCATGACGCTTCTGGACGATCTTGTCGGCACGCGCAATCAATTCCTCTTCCTTCTGCTTCAACTGGCAAAGCAACCCGCTGCACCCCCCCGAATCCGCC
>JAWLHD010000577.1:0-2745 GCA_041690555.1 Anaerohalosphaeraceae bacterium | reverse complement strand
CATCATCTGCCCGTACATCGTGGTCTTGAGAAGATCGAAGCCCTCTCGCAGTTCCGCGGAGGCATTGACACGCGGATCCGGACTGCCGTGCTGGCGGAAGTCCTCACCCAGAAAGGCCTCCAGCGTGGCCACCTTGCGACCGTCGATGTAATTCCCGCGGCCCTCCGGGTCGGCATCGCTCACGCCGGCCCACTCGTACAGCAAGGCTTCCATCCGGGCTTCGCGGGCCGCGACATCGGTCTCCGTCATGAAGGCCTCGACATGCTCGCGCAGCAGCCCGCTCTCGTCCCGCACCAGCGCCTGGTGCAGGTCGTGCACCTCCCCGTATCCTTTCAGGTCCGGCAACGCGGCGATGTCCTCCGGCACCTCCAGCTGCTCCAGCGCTTCGGTATCCGCCTTGTCCTGGATGAACCACACGTCGGTGGCCTCGCCCTCGCGGCCGTCGGCCCATTCGAACCGGCCGACCTGGCGGTGCTGGTTGTCGTGCTCGTCCACGAAGTTGGAGTCGGAATAACCGAGGTCGATCGAGCCGATGCCGACCTCGTCGAGCGTGCGCATCTCGCCGTCGTCCACCTCGCCGTCGGCATCGGCGTCCTGCCAAAGCCGCAGATCCCCCCAAGCCTCGTCGCCCGGGTCGATCCGGCCGTTGTCATTGCTGTCATGGATCGCCAGCGCTTCGAAGCCGTTCATGGCCGTCACGCCGTCGGCCACTTCGCTCGCGTTGCCGAACAGCTCGCTGCCGTCCTCGATCGCGTCGTTCCCGCTCAGGTCCATGGCCAGCAGGGCGTCATCGCCACCCACCCAGCCAGTCGCCTGGGCAAAGCCGTCGCCGTTATGGTCGAACTGGACCCCGGCCTCCAGACCGACCGTCTCGATGCCGTCGCCGTCCAGGTCCAGGATGATGGGCGAGGCGTGGGATTCGGCTCGATTGAATCGGTCCCGGACATCGTCCAGATCACGATCATTCGATTTGCCGGTGAAGAAATCAAAGATTGAGTCCCATCCAGGAAACAACGCTTCACCAAGCATGGTGCCGGCGACCGCCGCTCCAAACGCCCACGCCAACGGACCACCAAAGCCAAACGCAGCGGCCGCTGCAGCACCAGCACCCCAACCAGCCATCCCGCCCAAAGCCCCCGTCAGAGAACGCGCGGCGCCGTCATAGTCGCCGGCCTGATAGTCCGACCATGCCGAGTCGGCGGTATAAGCAAGCCCAGCCGCCCCGGCAAAACGACTCAATCCTTTGGCCGCCCGTGAATCGAAAGCGGCATTGGCTTCTCCCGCAGTCTGGCCTGCGCGGCTGTCGGCCACGTCTTTGTACGCCTCCGAGGTACGCCGGTATAACTCGGCAGCGCGGGCGTCACCGGCCTGCTCGGCTTTCTGGGCATACTCATCGGCGACACTTGCCATCTCCCTTACCGCTTGCTCACGCTCGTTCGCCAAGTTGTCGGCAAACTCCTGATAGCTCATGGAGTCTTTGCTGTAGACTTTTTGTTCCCACTGAGCGGTCGCCCCGACCATCGCGTCAAAAAGACTACCCGTGAATTGATTCAGATCAGCGTAGGTACCTTGATCGTCATTAGTCATGCTCGCCATAAATCACCTGTCAACGCCTGGTTAGAGAAAAAATCAAAGCGCGCGAAAAAACCACCAGATACGCTACGCCTTGCATGAAACCGTATGCCCCAAGGAGCAAGAAAGCACCCGAAAATAAATCAATTCTAAAAAAGGGCTCAAATAGAAGGCCCCAGCTACCTAGATTCGCTCGGTCTTCTCCTGGAAGGGGCAAAAGTATGCTCCAAGCGGTTAGAAACATAGTTCCTGCAACCAAGGTGGCAAAAGATACTGTCCAAAGCTTTCTGAGAAACTCCCTAACTTCTAGGTTTTCTTCGTCGACTCTGGGGAGCATCGTGCGAATGAAATAGACAAGCTGAAACGGCATAATCAACAGGATCGTCACCACAAGTACCCGGATCGTGCCGCTCCCATCCCGACCCTTGATCATTTCCTCGATGCCGGGAACCCAGAACGAAATGAGCACGGATAGGGAATGCATGGGCCTCGGCATTAACAGATGCAAAAGAAAATATACGATCCATACCAGGAACAGAATCTTGTAGGACAAGATGCCCACTCGGTTCTGAACGTCCTGGAAATCCCTTATCACCGGGGCAAATTGTCCGCGCTGTTCAGATGGCACATGTCGCTCCTGAGTTTTTCGCAACCGGTCGACTGGCAGACGTGAGGCATACTTGTCGGTTGCCTGGGCGAAAAGGCTTGATGGTCCGGTGGAATCCGAACGCCGTCATGGACGAACTGGACGGACGTATCAGTTCACCCCGCCATACCTCGAACGGCTGGACCCCGCCAGAGGGCCCTTGGGTGAATGATTGGCAGACGATCAATTGCTTCACACCCATGTCGGATCCCCTGTAGAGCGGATGACCGACATGGGACACGTGGAGACAATGCGCAATGAGGCAGCGACCACACAGCGAACGCTCGCCGGGTAGCGGCACGCAGAAAGCGGAAACAATGAGCGCGAACGCGCTCAGGGGGTGTTTGTCGTCCATCCGTGACAACCTTATCAATCAATCCATTAGCATATTCGCATGCTTAAAACTTTAGCCACACGCCTCATGAAATGTCAAGCCGCGCGCCTCATGTCGGCCTCGGCAAGCGTCCCGCCCTCGGCTAACCACACGTCTGTCGCCTGGCCCTCGCGGCCGTCGGCCGACTCGAACC
>JAWLHD010000576.1:0-2746 GCA_041690555.1 Anaerohalosphaeraceae bacterium | reverse complement strand
GCCGCTCTTCGAGATCCACTCCTGCCACCGCACATATGAGCACGTTGCGTTTGAATCGATCGAACGCGGCATCCAGCTCGGCTTCATCGGCGGCAGCGCCGATCCGAACGATGCCGACAAGATCGGTCTTTCCGGCGCGGAGCAGGCCTACGAATCACTGCTAAAGGGCACGCGGGGCAACCACGTGTTCATTGTGGACAAGCGGCGTTATCCGATCGGACTTGATACGAAACGAAGCATTGCGGCGCGAGACGGCTCGTCGATTGTGCTGACGATAGATTCGACGATCCAGGAGTTTGCGCGATCGGCGCTGATGAAGCAGATTCAGGCGTACCAGGCGGAGTCGGGCGTGGCCATTGTAATGAACCCGTGGACTGGAGCCATTTTGGCGATGGTTTCGCTTCCGGATTATGATCCTTCCGAGTTCTGGAAGGTCGAGGGCGGCCGACTGCGCAACCGTGCGGTGACGGATCCGTTCGAGCCGGGCAGTATTTTCAAGCCTATCGTGGTCGCCACTGCGCTGGACCGCGGACACATAGGGACCACCGACAGCATATTCTGTGAGAACGGCTACTACGCGAAGTACCGAATCGGCGAATGGGCCGGGCACAAATTCGGGAATATGACGGTCAAAGGCATACTCCGTGAGTCGAGCAATATCGGAATGGCGAAGATAGGCCAGAAAATGGGTCAGAAGGCGCTTTACGAAGGAGTCAGGCTGTTCGGGTTCGGGCAGCCGACTGGCGTGGACCTGCCGGGCGAGGACGCCGGAACGCTGAGGCCCACGCGGGAGTGGTCGTCATATTCGGTGACGCGGATTCCGTACGGCCATGAAATCAGTGTTACTGCAATACAGGTAACCCGCGCGTTTGCGATCCTTGCCAATGGGGGAAGTCCCGTCAAGCCGCACCTGGTGCGGGCGGTCATAGACGACGTTGGAAATGTAACGCATTTCAATCGGCAGGTGAGTCTGGCTGGGCACCTTATCAAACCGGAGATTGCGTCGTGGGTGGTTCGCGAGGCGCTGACGGAAGTCGTCAATGAGGGTACCGGCAAGGAGGCTGCGCTGCAGAAATGGCAGGCATGGGGCAAGACGGGCACTGCGAACATTGCGACCAACGGCCGTTACGATACGGTGAACTACACTGCTTCCTTCGTTGGCGGTGCGCCGGCGGACGTGCCGCGCGTAGTTGTGTTCGTGTCCATACGCAAGCCGAACAAAGCGCTTGGCAAGGGCTACAGCGGAGGGCGCGTGGCGGCGCCGGTGTTCCGGGAGATCATGGAGAAGACCCTGACATACCTGGAGAAGAGCGGGCAATAGAGATTTTGGCCTCGGCGATTAATGCCTGCCGCCGATGTAGCCTGCTTCATGGCAGTATTCGAGTATTTGACGTGCCAGGGGCGCCGCTTCCCGCGAGCCGCTCCGTCCATCCTCTACTACCACCGCCAGAGCAATGGCTCTACCCGCGGAATCCTCGGCAAAGCACATGAACCAAGCGTTGTAGCGGGGGTCTCTGGGTGTTCCCCCGCTGGTGGAGCCTGTCTTTCCAAAGACCTTGACGTCGGTCTGGTTAAGTGTGCTTCTGCGGAAGGCTTCGAGGCCGGTGCCGCTTTCCTCGGTGACGGCGGCTCTCATCCCGTCGCGAACAACGGCGAGCGTGCGGGCGGACAGACGGAGATCCTTCTGGCGGCTGTTGTCGACGTCGTTGTCATCGATGAAGAGTCGCGGGCTTTTGTATATGCCTTCGCGAGCGATTACGGCGGCGGCGTTGGCGACCTGGAGGACGGTTGCGCTTAGATTGCCCTGCCCGATCCCGAACTGCTTGCGGTCCGGCCTGTACAGCGGCGGCAGGTCTTCAGGGCGTCTGACCGGACCGGAGGGAATTCGCGAAGAGATGTAACCGGTTGCCTCGGGCAGGAACCTGTTGAGGCCGCTGTGGATATCTGCGGGTTCTTCACCGGGGCGCGCAAAGGGGCCCGGCAGAATGCGCCGGCCGTAGCCCATGTCGAAGAGCCATTGCTGCAGCGTCGCGGGCTCAAGCCTGTCTGTGAGGTGCGAGAAGTAGATGTTGCAGCTTACGCGAATGGCATTTCTCGCGTTGTTGGGCCAGGGCTTGATGTCATGGCCATACCCGTATTCGCGAAAGATAAGGCAGTTTGGCCAGCCCTCGGGGGCGGCATGAGAAGGACATGAGATCACTTCGGCGGGCGAGACCTTGTTCTCCTGGAGAGCGATGGCAAGCAGAACGGGTTTGATGGTGGAGCCTGGCGGATAGTGTTCAGCCAGCGCCCTGTTGGCAAGAGGGCGTCGGGCGTCGGCGATGAGTTCGTTGTACCTGAAGCGAACGCTATTGAGGTCGTATACGGGTGTGGAGACCATTGCCAGAACGTCGGCCGTGGCGACGTCCAGGACTACTGCGGCTGCGGATTTGCCTGAGGGAGGGTTCTGGTTTGGATCGGCAAGGAATCGCTCGATCCGCTGCTGCAGGCGGATGTCGAGCGACAGGCGGACGTCTTTTCCGAATTCAGTGGGCTTGCGCGATACGACGTTATGGCTCCTGTCGTACGTCACCTCGCCGCGACGTCCGCGAAGCAGCGCCTCGCAGACTCGTTCGACGCCGCTTGCGCCGCATACGTCGTTGTCGAGGTAGCGCATGTAGTTGTCGTCGTGGAAGAACTCACGGTCGGCTTCCTGCACCGGACCGACCCAGCCGATAATCTGGCAGGCGGCGCTGCCGAAAGGATA
>JAWLHD010000575.1:0-2751 GCA_041690555.1 Anaerohalosphaeraceae bacterium | reverse complement strand
GTACACCACTGCTGTGCTTCCGTCGAAGGTTACGGCGACATGCGCCCACCGGCCCACGAACGCATCGAGCACGCCGTTGGCTGAATAGATATCAACGCCGGCGGATGAGTGCTGCCGGAACGCCAGCCGTCCGAGCGGATCGGTCTCCAGGAACCACCTCATGGCGCCGGTCCCGCCCCATGAATCGCGCTTGCCGATGATGCCCTGGTGATCGTTCGATCTGTTGCCGGCCCACCGCATCCACAGAGACACTGTCAGCTCGCCCGTACCTTCCGACGGATCCCATGTGCCGATCTCAACCCGGCTGTTGGCGGTCCCGTCAAAACGTAAGGCATACCCTGTTCCGTCATATCCGCCGGATATCCATGTCACGCCGTTGTACAGCGTCCCTTCTGGAGTCGGGTCGTTAGGATCGCCCACGGCGGCGGTGCCATCACCTGCGTCAAACGCATAACGCGCAAGTCTGCCTCCCGCATCATTCGGATCCGTAGTCGCCGCCGGAATAATCATGTCCGATTTGAGCCAGTCGGCCGCCATGATCAGCAGTTCAGCCGAATTGACCTTACAGTCGCCCGCAACCATGCCCAGCGGCGCAAAGTCCACCTTCGCGAAATCGGCCGTTCTCAACTCGAGCAGGCACTCGCCCTGGTAGAGACGCACATCGTCGAAGTAGACCGTGCCGTCGTCCCCGCCTGGTGTCGGATTCAGCGGATCACCGAACCCGAACGCAATCCTCACCACGTCCGTTCGGTTAACATTGGTAAACCACGCCAGCCCGATGTCCCAGAGATGCCACTCTTCATTGCTCAAATTCGCAAGGTCACCGTCGTAGAAGACAACATCCGTCCGACCCTGCCCGTCCTCCAGAAGGGCATACATCGGCTCCGCAGGCGTATTCGGATCGCCGTAGAAGTGAACCGTCATGCGCTTCACCTGCGCCTGGGTCAGATCCCTGAGTTCATCAGGCAGCGAATAGCTCACCTCGGTGTAGTATGGAGCAGCACTGTTGTCAAACACGGTCTTCATCGCCTTGCTGCCCCCGTGAACCGGATCGGTCGAAAGATCGTTTGCATCGCTCCAGGCCGCCGCCAGATCATGCCAGTCGACATAAGACTCAAAATCTTCCAGTATGATGTGATTCGAAACGGTGAAACTCCATATGTCGCCTTTTGTAACCGTAGGATCATTGGCGTCGCCCACTTCATCGATTCGCCAGTAGTAGGTCACGCTCAGTTCCAGGTCGCCGGGCTGGTATGTCGTTTCAGTCGTGTTCTGATAAATCACCTGCGGATAGCTTGCCAGATTATCGCGGTTCACATTATTCACTGCGGACATGTCGGTGCCGATATACACGTCGTGCGACGCTGCGCCGACCCCTGCTCTCCAGCCCAAGGTAACGTTGCGATCCACGTTTGTCGCATTTCTTCCCGGTACCGGGTCGCTTGCCTTGTACATAATCGGGAAGTTGAAATTGTCAAAGTAGAACGCCTTGGTTCCCGTGTAGTCCGGACTTGCCTGTGCAACTATCTCGATTTCAAACCACCAGAAACCCAGGTCCGCCCTGATCTGTGGAATAACATTGGAATAATCCCACTCGACCGTCATGGTCGAATCGCCCATGCCCGGGTTCCATGCGGCTCGCCCGCCGGATTGCTGCCATACGGCCCAGTCAGGCCCGCCGCAGTTTATGATCATGACGATCTGATTGTGAGTCTCCGCGCCCGGTATCCATTCTGAAGCAAGACGCGTAATGTCTATCTTCATGCTTCGGCTGTCCAGGAATGCCTGCTCCATCCCCGCATGGTCTCTAACATAGATAAGCATGAGACGCTGCCACCAGTTGTTGTTGCGGTATATCTCGTCGGGCACTGTAACCTTCAAGCTGCTGTCATTCAGCGTCGCTCCGATACTGCTGTAATCAAGTGTGGGAGAATAAGCAACGTCATTTATCGACGTTACAACCGGCCTCCAGCCATCGTCCTGTCCTTCCCAGTCTCCAAAAACGTTGGCCGCCCCCTGTTGCGGCGCAGGGGCAATACGGATGTTGTCCACGTAAAACAGCGTTGCCGGACTGTCCGTATTGCACGTGAACAGAAGTTCGAACCAGCCGATGTTGTCGTCGGTCTGCGCAATCCTGCCTATCATTTCCGAAGACAACTCCCATACCAGCGTGTGCGGTTGACCGTCACGCGCAACATCCTGTCCCCCCAGATCCGTCCAGCCGCCGACGTTGTTGTGAGCGCCGTTGTTGTCGTTGTCCTGACCGTTCACTACCATGCCGACATTGAACCACGACCCCGTCATATCATCTGCAAACGCCGTAACATCCATCGCTATGAACGCCCCGGGCGAGCCCAATATGCTCCGGTAGGGCTTGGCGTTCCATATTGCCGCCGGATGCCAGCCTCCGCCATGCTCAACCTTCAATGAATGCGAACCGATGGTGGCGCCGACTGTTGATTGTGACAGCGTTGCCGCGTCCCAGCTCACAGGCGCCCACGTGTCCAGCCCGCTCTCAAAATTGCCGACCACCAGCGTGGGAGCCGGCTCATTAATCTGAACGTTGTCAATGCTAAGAGTCAGCGAGTTGGCGTCCGGGACATCATTGTTGACAACAATCACAAGTTCGAGCCATTGAATGCTGTCATCCGCCGCGGCAATAGCGCCGGCCAGACCCGCATCTATGGTCCATTTATAGGTGTAAGAGGACCCATCGCGAACAAGGTCGTGAGATGCAAGCCCCTTCCAGCC
>JAWLHD010000574.1:0-2751 GCA_041690555.1 Anaerohalosphaeraceae bacterium | reverse complement strand
GGCGGTGTCCACCTCCACCTCCACCTCGGCCGCCAGCGGCGCACCGATGGGATTGAGAGTCGTCTGCGCTGAAGCAACGGCGGGTCCCCAAACGCTCAGCAGCCCGCCGCTCTTGCCGTGCGAAATCGCGGCAATTTCCCGTTTCGGCGCGGTCGATTGTGCAGTCTCGACGGCCTTCATGGCCGCCGGGGCGGGCGGACCTACACGGACTCTGGCGGAAGCCGCCTCAGGCGACGCTGCCATCTCGGCTGAATGAGTATCGGCGGGTCCTGCCGCAGTGGACAGGCCAGCCATTGCTTCGAAGATGCCTCTTGCCCTGTCGAAAGAACTCGCCGGCGCCGCGACAATCACTTTGCCCTTGTAAAGATCGATGATGATGCCCTCAATGCCCGAAGGCGGTTCCAGCAGAGTGCCTACTGCGCCCAAACCTCCGCGACTGGATATCTGATCGCTTGACGGCAGCATGCCGCCGGGCCAGTCGAACACCGCCTCCATCCTGTACCTGGCGGTCGAATCGGTCAGCGTAAGAAGATTCGACGCCCTGATCAGGTCGTTGGTGTCTTTGGCGGTTACAATCAGCGAATTGTGCGGAAGCAGGTCGATACCCGCGCCGATCTGCAATGCCTCCAGAGAAGCCTTCGCATCTGCGTTTGAAAGGTGCCTGAGCCGAAAGGCCCGGCTTCTCAACGCGGTCGGCTCGGCGTCGTCGCCGGCGATCGCGCGCGCGCATACCCCCAAGCCAAAAATACCCACAGACCCGAAAACCAGAAAAACAAAGAGTCCGCCTCTAATACCCATCCGACCGAATCGTCCTAAAAGCATGCTCGATACTCCAGGAATTTTCCCTTCGCTATCCGGGATTCACCACTTCCTCCGTGCGAATCCCCACGTTCACCAACCGTCCTCAAAGCGGCACGTTATAAAAGAACGGGCCGCGGATCCGGCATAGTCCTTTCTCTTGAGCGGGAAACAGAAAGCTCATCCACTCACGAACAGGTGTATCCAAATCGCAATAAGCTCTTTTCTTCCGTGTTTTCGAGGCCATTTTCAAGGTTCATCGGAAAGAAAGGCCCCCGACTGAGCTTATTTTGCGCGATATATCGGCCGCGACCAATACACCTGCACTTTAGACCTTCGCGGGGTGCTAAAAGTTCCCGGGTATGCGAGTTGATGCGCGAAAATGTGAGCGAATATACGGGCTGTGAGGTTTATCGGGCCTACTCTGTCCTGGACTTGGGGGCCTCAGCGGTGGTAACTTTGGACTGCTGCTCCGCCATTTTTCGCTCCTCTTCGAGGATTTCGAGAAGCTTTGCAAGTGCCTTCTGCTCCTCTGTGGTCTCGGTTTGAGGAGCTTCAGAGGTTGGCCGCTCAATGATGCTTTTCAGATCAGCGATGTTCTCATCCAGCACCGCCTTTCGCTGCTCGACTGTGGGCGCCGCGGCGGTCGTGCGAGGCCGTGTCGGCGGGACGTAAGTACGAGCGGGCTGGCGAGTAACCGCTGCACCCGGAGGCTGTCTTGTCGCAGTCGCAGAACCGGCGCCGGGATCGGGCGCGAAGGTGCGCGGAGCCCTGTTGCCGCCTTCCGGAGCAAAATAGGCATTGCCTCGCCCCAGAGACGACGGCGTTACAGGAACGGAAACCTCCTGGTACGTCAGCCTGTTGCCCGTCGGGACGTCAAGTTTCTGCCCGGGCTGCAACAGCAGGTTACGGGCAAGCGGCTGCTGCTGTTTCATGGCGATTGTCTGCGGGTTCCGTCCGCCCTGGGACATGATTACGCTGCCGTCCAGCACGTCAAGCACGGTCAGGTGTTCGACGTTCTCACCGACGCGAAACCACTTCAGTCCCTTGGCCGGCAGATCCAGCAGCACCATGGATTTCGCCGGTTCATCCTCGTAACGACAGGTGGCAATAACGTCAAACCTGGCATTGGTGACCACCGGCGCTGTCGGCGGAGTCACCTCCGTGGGTTCCGGGCGTTGTGCACGCTCCGCCGGCTGTGTCGGCGGCGTGGGCGGCGGCGGAGGCGGAGGCGGATCAATACGGAGAGCGAATTTCTGAGCCTCTTTGACCAGAGGCGAAGTCTGCCCTTCGGTCGCAGGGGTCTTTGTGACGAGGGTTTTTACTTCCTGGACAATGCGGGGTGAATTGATGAGTTTTTCGATCTCCGGGTCGCCCCTGAGTCCGAACGCGCCTACGAAGCCGACTAACGATATGCAGACAATCGCCGCGAAGATCGTGGTTATCTTCAACGTTGTGATCATATCGTCTCCTTTGCTCCAGGAATCATGAGTCCGGGAATTGGTCTTCTGACATCATCGGAAATCCCTGCCTGCCCACTTAATCAGTTTGCGATGTCTGTATTATTTGACATCGCCGGCTTCTTCGGGTTCCCGCCAATGTATGATTTTTCGCAGATACTCGTCTTCCCGGCCCTGATAATTGGGGCTGCGATCCGGATAGTGGCAGTCAATGCACTTTGACTGGGGTTGAGCGATGCCCATATCGAGTCGGCCGGAGGTTACCGCCTTGAGGTGGTCGGAGCCCGGTCCGTGGCAGACTTCGCAGCCGACGTCCCGCAGGCCTTTGGCGCTCTTTTCGGAGATGTATCCCGATTCGTAACCAAAACCGACGACGTGGCACTGCACGCATTCCGGGTCATACTGCGAGCCGACCTTCACGAGCGTTTCATAGGCGTGTGCATGGGGGTTCTTCGCCCACATGTCGTATTCATAATCGTGGCAGCCGCGGCAG
>JAWLHD010000573.1:0-2772 GCA_041690555.1 Anaerohalosphaeraceae bacterium | reverse complement strand
GCTCGACCGCCTTGTCGTCAAACAGCCGCCGCCCGCTGTCGCTTACCTGCGTCGCCTCCAGCAGACCGACCATCAGATAATACTGCAGTTGCTGGCGAGTTACGCCCGCCTTCTCGGCCGCGGCGCCGATCTGCATCAACTCGAACTTATTGCTCACCGGTGGCGTCTTCCATGTGTCTTTCACACCTCTGTCGTGATTTCCGTACCGCCTTCTCCGCCAACCGCAGAAAACGCTCCCGAATCGTCGCAAAATCCACTTCGGGCGCACCAACGGACGGTACCGACCCACCTTTTTTCGACCGTTTAGGCGCCAATATTAATAAATAGTCATATCCGGACGGCAGATCATGCTGACTGAGCCGAAACGCCTCCCGCCCCAGCCGTTTGACCCGGTTCCGGGCAACAGCATTCCCGTATTTTTTGGAAACGGATATGCCAAAACGGCAAACTCCCAGCCCGTTACGCCCCACATAAAGACGTGCCAAATCATCATAGACACAGCACTTGTGCGCAAGGACCCTCCGAAAATCCCCCTCCTTCAACAGCCGTTGACCTTTACTGAAAAAATACCGCCGCATCCACTATCCACCGATTCCGCAATTCATCAGGGCGCAGCTCTGAGATGGAACGCATAACACATTTACATGCTGCAACCAAGCCTTCCGAATCATGCCCCGCATTATCGGCAGTCTACACCCCATCCGTCAAGAATCTTCCCGCACCACTTCTTCCCTGCGGCACAAGTATCACAAATCCAACTTTGTGACTAATCTGCTTCAAATGTGACCGAATAGACCTCCGGCCTTTCCAGTCGCTTGATACCATCTGGTAACCTGCCCAACTCCCCTCGCAAACGTTCCTGAATCACCCCCATCTCCTCCGCCCCTCCAAACGGTACCAGCAAATCACCAGCCTCCTCCCGCAGCGGACACACCACGTCCTTCACATACCGGCCGCCCTCGCATGTACGCAGCACGCTCTTCCTTCCCGGCCGAGTTGCCTTCCCCGGCGACGTCTTGAACACATCGCGATCTCCATACCTCACCAGCTTGTAGACTATATCCGCATCAGGCGCCGCCCGGCTCACTCCGAACTGGGTCCCGATCCCGAATGCGTCGATCTCCGGACAGATCGCCGTCAGTTCCGCAATCCGGTGCTCATCCAGCCCTCCGCTGGCAACGATTCTCAAGAACCCCAATCCCGTCTCATCGAAAAGTCGCCGCGCATACCGCGCCTGCTCCACAAAATCCCCGCTGTCCAGCCGAATCCCCCCAATTCGCAGCCCCTGTTTCTCGAAATACTCGCGCGCCACGTCCGCCGCAGTCCGAATCCCCGCAAACGGCTCATAGGTATCGATCAGCAGGATCGTCTCCTCGCCGTGCACGTCGACATATGCCTCGAACGCCTCCCGTTCGCTCGCATGCGACTCCACGAAGGAATGCGCCATCGTCCCCGCTGCTGCAAAACCCAGCGCCCGTGCCGCAAACACATTGCTCGTGGCCGCAAATCCCGCAATCATCCCGCCGCGAGCTGCACGCACCGCCGCAACCGGACCTTGTGTCCGCCGCAGCCCGAAATCAACCACCGCCTTTTCACCCGCCGCAATACGCACCCTCGCCCCCAGCGACGCCGCAAGGATGGAAAACCCAAGCACATTGAGCACATAGCTCTCCAGCAGTTGAGTCTCGATTAAGCCCCCGCAAACCTCCACCACCGGCTCTCCCGGAAAAAACACCGTTCCCTCCGGCAAAGCCCGAACCTCCACCTCCGGCCGCATACACCCAAGATACTCGAGAAACCCCTTCGAAAACCTGCCTGTCCCCCGCAGCCACGCTATGTCCTCATTATCGAATTGGTACGCATCGAGAAACTCACCCAGTTCCTCGAGCCCCGCCATCACAAAATACCCCCATCCCTCCGGCAGCCGCCGAACCGCAACCTCAAAGCACGCCCTCCCGTTGAGCCCCTTCTGGAAATACGCCTCGCCCATCGTGAGCTCATAAAGATCCGTCATCAATCCGGGTGTCTGTCTCAGCAGCCACATATCTCCGCCAGTTCATCCGAATATACAAGGCGAACTCCATGCTCGGCGAACTGCTCGAACAACTGTGCATCTGGGATGAGATTCAGTCCCCGCACCGCATCCTGCACCACGTGAATACGGCACTTGCCCCATTTCACGAGCCCAACGACCGTATTCCGTACGCAGACATCCAGCGCAACACCGAACACAACCACCTCGGCGGGCCTCACTATCTCCAGAACCGCGTGAGTATTGGGATTGTCGAAAACGTCAACAGAAGTAGTCCGGATCGCCACGTGAAATGGCTTTTCGGCCAGCATCTCCGCCAACTCGCGCACCGTTATCATATGCACGGGCACGTACCGTACAGGCCGTTCGCCAAGATAACCGACACGTTTCGCCCCGGGCGTCCCCGCAATGCAGTGGGGGGGGAACGTCGTCCTGTAATCAGGATCCTCCGACACCTCTGGATCATCCAATGTGTGCCAATCAACCGATGCAAGCAGCGAGAATCCCCCATCCAGCGCAAGACGCCGAATCTTGCTGATCGTGTCGACAATCGCTTCAGCCCCCGGCACATAAAGCCGACCGTCCGCCTGCATGAAGTCGTATTGAGTGTCGACGTCCCAAAAAATCAGCTTCTTCTCAGTCATTTGCTGAACCCCCTTAGCATTTTGCCCCTACTATAATATTAAGTACGCAGGTGACTTCGCCAAGGCCAATCGAATCTCAGGCTGATAAACGGAATT
>JAWLHD010000572.1:0-2780 GCA_041690555.1 Anaerohalosphaeraceae bacterium | reverse complement strand
ATTTGAAACTCGGACCAGTAGAGGTTCAGCTGCGCGCCAATGAGATCAATATTGGGCCAGTGTGTTTTCTGGATGAGGTCCTGCGCGCTCATCTGCATTGCATCGGCCAGCGTGTCGTCGATCGCCAGCGGAGCCTCGTTGCGCTGTGCACGCTGTCGGTTATCTTCCTGCAGGTGACGCCCGTAATGCCGTGCCAGCAGCGGAAAGATAGTAGACCACTCATCCTCCACCTTGCCGCCGAAGATCGAGGTCATGGAGCCCTGGCTGTCGAGATCGATGACCAGCACGCGGTAGCCGTCGAGTGCCGCGGACATCGCCAGATGCGCTGCGGTTGAGGTCTTGCCGACGCCGCCTTTGAAATTCGCCACCGCGACCATCTTGGCGGGTAGGCCCTCGGGGCGCCAAGGCTGATACTCCTTGTTCTTGGAGCCTTCCGCTGCAAAATGCGCGCGGAGCCTGAGAACCTCATCCAGCGTGAACCACTTCGCTCCGCTGATCGTTTCCGAATGTCCCTGCGGCAGGTCGGGATTGGCTCTGAGCACACGGCGAAAATGTGCGGTCGCGATCGGGATCAGATAGCGGGTGATCTCCCATGTCGAGAAGCGCCGTAACTGACGTCCGCCATCCCGCTCCAGCCCGCGTGATGCGAGGTCTTTGCGCCCCCGCAAACAGGCGTCGGCGATGCGTTCGAAATCCGTTGTCCGCTGCGGAGGGTCGAGATCCGCCATCGCGACATCTGGAGAGATGTTGAAATAGGGGGGCGAGGGAGATGACGCGTCATATACCATTTTTATCCTCATGTGACGGCTTTTTCAATATGTACCGCAAAAACGAGAACATGGAAATGAAATCCTTTCTTATACGGCATGATCAATCCATGCGATTCGGACGATAACCTGCTTTTTCTTCGCAAATTCAGGGCTTTCAGCTTGATTGTCCGTTAGATTGGAGAGTGATCGAAAAATTTCCGTTGTTATTATTTAGTTATTTATAGTTACGGTTTGCCAGCAAATATGTAAGTTATTGATATAAAATAAAATAGTGAACATTTTTGGCCACGTGGTGATTCTGATCCCACGATGAAGCGACTCCGAAACCACAATACACCGACTCCGAAACCACGACCGTTGCCCTGTTGCTGCTGGACGCGGTCAAAGGCCTGTGGATAAGGTGGCGATAATGAAACCCCGAAAAAAAAGAACAGGTTGGGGGCAGTGTGAACATGGGTGGCAGGTCAGGATCACAGGAGCGAGAGCTGCTGCCGGAACGGCATCCGACAGCCGATTTTTTTGTCTGCGACGTGTTCGATGCGCTGCCCAAGGTTGACCTGGCTTCGATGGAACATCCGCTTTTTTCGCTCTCGACGCGGGCGGATCTGCGTGTGCTCAGCTATGCCCACAACAATGTGACCATTACGATTACGCCCTCAGTCCGCGGGCGGGCGACTCTTTTCGACAAAGATATTCTGATCTATTGCATCAGCCAGCTCATGGCGGGGCTCAATGCTGGACACTCGATCAGCCGGGTACTGCATCTGCGGGCGCATGATCTTCTGGTTGCTACCAATCGCGAGACGTCCGGAGATGGTTACCGTCGATTGGTCGAGGCGTTCGAGCGTTTGGCGGGCACCCGCATCACCACGAACATCAGTACTGCCGAGATCGAGGAGACGACCGGCTTCGGGCTGATCGAGGCGTGGCAGATCCAACGTCGAACGCGGGGCGGGCGGATGGTTTCGGTCAAGGTATCGCTGGCAGAATGGCTGTTCCGTGCAGTCTTGGCAAAATCGGTGCTGACCCTCAGTCGCGATTACTTTCGCCTGCGCAAACCGCTGGAGCGGCGAATCTACGAGTTGGCCCGCAAGCACTGCGGCCATCAGCCCGAATGGCGCGTTTCGCTCAGCGTTCTCGCGCATAAGTCCGGGTCCGCCTCTCCGCTGCGTGTCTTCCGCCGGATGATCCGCGATATGATCTCCGCTGATCATCTACCCGATTATGAACTGGCCGAGGCGCCTGGCGATATCATCCATGTGCGCCCACGGCGGGTGGTGTTGGCATCGGGCGAGGGGCCGCGCCCCGGCCCTGAGGCGTTGGACGAGGCCCGCCGCCTGATGCCGGGTGCGGATGTCTATGCGCTCGAAGCCGATTGGCGGGCTTGGTGGTGCACGACCGGCCAGCCCCGCCTGCGCAGCCCTGACGCAGCATTTCTGGGATGGGTCCGCAAGCGGGCTCGCGGTTGAGACTTCCCCGGTCTTGTGGGTTCTGACTGTCTGAAACGCTTTGTTTTTATGGCGCTCTGCGGCATGATTTGCTATAAATAGGCATGTCGCAAGCGCCTGTAGATATGCCCGATGACCCCACCGCTCTGAAGGCGCTGGTCTCTGCCCTGCAGGCCGAAAACGCAAAGATATCGGCGACGCTGCGCGCGCATGATTTGCTCGTGCAGGCGCTGCGCATCCGGATCGCCAAGCTCAAGAAGCAGAAGTTCGGCGCCAGTTCCGAGAAGATCGAGCGCGAGATCGAACGACTCGAACTGGCGCTCGATGATCTGATGGTCGCCACGGCGGAGGCTGGTGACGCGCCCTCCGAAGACGACGAAGCCCAGGAGCAAGACCCTCCATCCGAAGAGGGTGAAAGCCCACCGGAGAAGAAACCGCGCCGTCGCCCAAGGGTGTCAAAGGACACGCCACGCGAACGCCGCGAGCTTGATCCCGGTGACAATTGCCCGGACTGCGGCGGGGATCTGCGCGTCATGCCCGAGGCATGCCATCGGCATTACGG
>JAWLHD010000571.1:0-2784 GCA_041690555.1 Anaerohalosphaeraceae bacterium | reverse complement strand
TGTGCCCCAGGTCCTGAAACTGCCGCAGCTTTCGCAGCACCACCGTATGGCCCAGATGGATATCCGGCGCCGTCGGGTCCATGCCCAGCTTCACGCGGAGCGCCCGTCCCGCCTTTGCCGCTTCGGTGAGCCGCTGGGCAAGTTCGTCCTCGCGGTATATCTCAACCGTGCCGCGTTTAAGCATCTGAATCTGCTGTGCAATGTCGTTTACCATAGGGTCCTCAAAAAAATCTCCACCGCAGTGCCAATGTACCACCGCCCCTTGGCCGCACGCCGCAGGCAATTTCATTTTACTCGGCACGTAAAGGCGGAATTATAACCCCCATGCGGCCGAATGGCAAGAGCCATGTCCGCACGGCGCACACGCTATGGATCATTGATGGCGCGTCTATTGAACGCCGATCTTATCGGTAACGCGATAGTAGTCAAAGTCCACGAAGCCGCCTGTGGTTCTGGTTGCAAAGTTGTACAATCCGAAGCGATAGCCCATAAAGTGCGGCAGAGTGTAGGCCATTTGCAGGATTGCGCCGATCTTTGTCCACGTCTTGCCGTCCAGACTGTAGTAGAAATACGCCTTGTCAGTGCGGTCTCTGAAGTCGCAGTCGATCCTGAGACAGACAGTTTGCTGCTGGAGTGGAATGCTCTCCATTTCCTGGGGCGTATTGGATTCGGCACTAAACATAACGATCGACTTGCTGTTGCCTTCCATCCTGACGCCGACGAAGCCGTATCTCCTCTGCAGGGCAATCAACCCGGCACAGTCCCCGTCCTTCATGTTGCCGACTTCGATTCTCGTACTCGCTGAACTCACCGGGCCGAAAGTGCGCTGGGTAAGCGTGTTGCGGGCCTGAAGGACGTCGCTGTCAACCCGCCCGGTAGTCAGCCGCAGGTATCCGGTCCGCCCGCCGATGGACCAGCGGAGGTTATCCGGGTTGTGGTTCCACTGCCACGCCAAGGGCAGCGGCTCGCCGGGTCTGCGATCGAATTCGTCCGAAGCTACGATGTTAGCAAGGCCTCCCTCGCCCGCAGGAATATTCAATACGATCGGCGCCTTGCCGTCTACACCGAAGACAGGCCAGTCGCCCTCCCATGTAACCGGCACCAGGTGGGGAATTCGCCCGACCGCACCATGATCCTGAAACAGCAGCGAATACCAATCGCCCTGGGGCGTATCGATAAGACAGCCTTGTGCAATTCCCCGGTCGCGAAGGACAACCCTGCCCTCATAGGGGCCGGTGATATTGTCGGCCCGATGAACAATCTGCGTGCGCATATCATTCCGCGGCCAAGTAATATTCATCAGGTAATACTTGCCTTTGACCTTTAGTAACTGAGAACCCTCCGCCGGCAAACCGACGGTACCGCCCGCCACGGCACTGGCGTTCCTGAGCACCACTTCGTCGAACCCGCCGGGCTTGATCCCCGTCAGATCCGCCTTCAGCTCCACAAGCCGAAGGTCGCCCACGCCATAGAGCATATAGACACGCCCGTCTTCATCAAAGAACAACGAATGGTCATGAAGCGAAGGGGCAAACGCCGTTTCTTTCCACGGGCCCTTGTCAATGTCTTTGGTGGTATAAATATGCGTCCTGCCGCTTGTACTTGAAAAGGTTGTCGCATAGAAAGTCCCGTCATGGTATCGCAGGGATGGCGCCCAGGATCCCCGGCCGTAAGCATTTCTACCGTTTTCCAGCCTCAGCGCCTCGTTGTCCGCCAGCGTATCGTAGGCATAGCCGATCAATTCCCAGTTGACCAGATCCTTCGACTTCATGATGGGCAAGCCGGGGCTCATGTGCATTGTGGTGCTGCTCATATAATAGGTGTCGCCCACACGAATGGCCGCCACATCCGGAACATCGGCCCAGATGATGGGATTCCTCGCCAATTCAGCCTGGGCCGATACCCCGGCGAAGAGAACCATAACCGTACATACGAGCACATATAATCGACAAGTCTTCATGATGCTCAATTATACGGAATAATAACGGATCGATCAACATCCGTTATTTAGCCTGTTCCGTGGAACGGTCCGGTCCTTACATTTCGTTGACTGCTTTTCCATTTGACTTAATACTGCTTCGGTATTATAGTCATTACAGGTGGTCCCTAAGGTCACTATCGGTGTTAGCAGGGGCATTGCGACAGTTGCGGAAAGAGGCATGCTTCACGTTCTGTTAACGCGAGATTGGCTGCGCGAATGAATACTTGCAGTCGGCATCATCAAACACATTTACACTGAGCCTGGTAAAGGAGGAACATGTGGCAAACCAAAGAAGCAAGCCAACACAGGGCGCCGGCGCATGGCTGGGGCGAAGAACATTTCTCAAAACAGCGGCAGGCGCTGCGGCGCTGCCGTATTTCATTCCGGCGTCTGCGTTAGGGCAAGACGGCAGCAGCGCGCCGAGCAACCGCATCGTCATGGCGGGTATCGGCATCGGCAACATGGGACGGGGCGATCTGGGGGCGTTTCTCGGTCGGGGCGACGTGCAATACGTCGCAGTGTGCGACGTGAAGAGGGATGTTCGCGACGGCTCAGTGAACCGCGTCAACGAGAAATACGGCAACAAGGACTGCAAGGCCTACAACGATTTCCGCGAGATCATGGCCCGCGAGGACATCGACGCCGTGCACTGCGCGACACCGGATCACTGGCATGCGATCATCGTCATTGAGGCCTGCCGCAATGGAAAGGACATCTACTGCCAGAAGCCTGAAACCAAGACGCTCCGCGAAGGCAAGCTGATGATCGACGCGGCCCGGCGATACAGTCGTGTCGTATCCGGC
>JAWLHD010000570.1:0-2785 GCA_041690555.1 Anaerohalosphaeraceae bacterium | reverse complement strand
CTTTGTACACCGCACGAGCAAGCTCGCTCACCGCCTCTTCACCATCGTCCAGCCAAAGTCGGTACGTCCCGCACATATCCTCCCCAAGATACGGACGCGGCGCAGCCAGGAACACGCTTGCCCCGCTCTTCGCCGCCTCCACCGCCGCTGCCACGCCCCCGCTCGTCCCCCCAACCACAACGACGTCCACGTCATACGTAACTGGAATCGAATGAGCCGGCTCAACAACGCTCCGCCCCCCCGCAAACAAAACCGCCGACAACACGGAAACCACCAGGGACAAGACAGTCAAATTCTTCATCGTAAAAACTCCTGTTCTTAATTCGCAGGCGTAACCAGATACCACATCGTTTCATAACGAGGCGACAACTCCACCGTCGCCAGCCCCCCCGCCGTATTCACGGCAACTTCCGCCCGAGCCGTCCCGTCCGGCCCACGCGCCCGGCATCGCCAACGCCCCGCCGGCAATGCCAGCCGCCCCGTAACAGGCTCGATCCCCACCGGCCCCCTCCCCCAGTTCCGACCAACCGTTCGACGGTCCTCCGAAAACTCCATATCCACATTTTCACACCGCCCGCAGGCCGCAATTAATATCCTCCTCGACCGCGACAAGTCAACCGCGTCCAGAGCCGTCACCGTAACCGCCGCAAAACCCGGCGACTCAATCACCACCCGACCCGATGTCGCCTCATCCGCCCGCACCGCATGACCCGTAAAAACCAAAGCCCCCGCCGAAGCCGCAGCATACGCACCCCGCCTCTGGCCGTCAACGTCCCAGCGCACGCTCGTCCTAGCACCCGCCGAGGCGGCACTTCTGACCGACCGCCACGAAAGCCGCGACGCCGCCTGCACCCCCAGATAATCCTCCCATGCACGGCTCGCCCTTTCACCAAGCACCCCGAACATGTTCCGATCATACTTGTTATGCAAACGAACCAGCGACCCCAGAACTTCGCCGCGCTCGGCAAGCCCAGCCGCCGCCATCCCGTCGAGCGCCCCCATTCCGCCCAGCCGAAACATCGCCGCCGCACCCGCCATAAACCCCCACTTGCCCGGATTCGAATCCACATCGAAAAAGCTGTTCAGCTTATCCCGATCCCAGTCATCCGTCCCATGACTGTAAGTATAAAGCCACACCCCGTCCCAGTCCTGCGCCCCCGCAAACGATGCGATCATCGGAACACACTCCGCCTGCGAATCCAGCGGCGCCGGATGGTTGTATTCCGTAACCGTAAACGGCTTGCCCGCCAACCGCTCCGCCGCCATGCGAAACAGCGTAGCCTCCGCCGGATAATCCGTCATCGCCTTCTGATCGACAAGCCAGTTGCCGCTGTCCCACGGCCGACCCGGAAACCGCGGATGCTGCCAGTAAGCATGCGCATCGACAAAATCCATATCGCTCTGCCCGTACAACCCCAACGGCCCGAACACAATCGTCCCCGTCACAAGCGACTTGCTGCCCACGTCCTCCTTCACATACCGCCGCATCTCATCAAAATAAGCTTTCTCCGTCTCCGCCAGAAAACGCATCCGATCCTCAACACGAGCCGGCGTCTCCGTCTCTGAATACAATCTGACGCTGCCGTCCTCCACCTTCTCGCCCGCACCCAGCCCTTCCAGGCCCCCCGGTCGAAGCCGCACGTCCGCCAGATAAACCGCATCCTCGCTGTTGCCCAACACAAAACTGAGCCGAACATTGCTGTCGCCCGCACGAGCCGTAAACCCCAAACGATACTCCTTCCAATCCTCTCCAAGCTCAACCCGCCGCGACAGCCCAAGATTGCTCCACGGATCATGCGCCATCGTAACATTGCACGTAACGCTCCGCCCACGCGCCGCCGCACCCGCGAACGTCGCCGTATAATACCGCTCGCCCTCGACCGCGAATCCCCCCTGGTTGAACTGAATATGCCACTCCGTCCCGCTCAGCGCCGCGGGCTTAATCTCCAGCGCACGCCGACCGCGATAGCTCGTAACTGACGCCTGCGCCTTCGCACCCGAATGCTGCTCCAGGTTCCACCCCGTCGGCACACCCGACGCCGACCGCCCACCGCTCCAGTCCCCGTTCTTCAGCATATCCGCACCGGGCGCCTCCGCCTGCCGGCTCCACTCCCTCCGCACACCCCCCGTATCCCCGTACCGCCGCGCAAGCCATGCGTTGTACTGCTTCTGCAAGACTTGCGCATAGTACTCCGGCATCCCCCGCAGAGTCTGCTCCGCGCCCCACATGAACAAACTGTTCTCATTGGTGATCTCGACGATCGCAATCGCCGGATCCGCCGCCCACGTAATCCCGCGATACTTGTTAACCCGCCTCAGCAGCTCCCGCGCAAAACCCTTCTGTGCCTCCACAAGTTCCGGCGTAAAGATATTGATCATCTTGTCGTAGCTCGTGTTGCCCTTCGGCAGTCCGAGGTACTCACTGTGCGCACGCCCCACGTGCAGATTCAGATTCACGTAAACGCCGTGTTTGGCCAACTGATCGATGAAGAAATCCAGCTTGTCCAGCGCCTCAGGCTCGATCCCCTTGCCGTCCCGCGACGTCCATATCCCCCGCGGATAACGCGACGTATCCAGATGATGAAAACGCACCATATTAACCCCAGCCGCCGCAAGACGCGCCGCCACCCGCGGTGCATCCGCATGAGTCGGAAGATTAGCCCCGAATGAAAGATTCACCCCCCACAGCCGTACACGCTCGTTTCCCCGATAAAAGTGCCCCGACCGCGCCGCAAGCCGATCCGCCTCACCCTCGATATGTTCGGCCTCAAAAGCTATAAGCGAC
>JAWLHD010000569.1:0-2792 GCA_041690555.1 Anaerohalosphaeraceae bacterium | reverse complement strand
AAGGAACTAAACGCAGGGGACCTGCAGGAGTTAAAAGCAAGAGCCCGGAGTGAAACGCCCGCCCAATACTCTACATCCACTCGCCAATCCCTGCAAGAAAAACTCACTCCCCCACAATCGCAAGGTCGACCGGCTTCACACCTTGCCGATGCTTGCCGAACCCGATCTTGCTCGGCTCATATTTCCCCACGATCCGAACGTCGCTCTTCGCCGCGATCTTATCCTCCATACCCATTGCCCAATAGCAGCCGTTCACCAGCAGCCGACGAAATCCCTCGCTCAGAAAGTCAAACGAATGCCCCATCGTCGTCGTAAACACCCGCGACGTCTTCCCCGTCTCACCCGTATAACTCTTCGTCCACGCAACCGGCACCGGCGGCTTCGCGGTATTCGCCTCGTCGGTCGGCTTCATCCCCTTGAGTACCACCCCCATCACCAAAGGCACGCAATCACCCTCCAAAGTCGTCAGACCATAAACATCCGACTCCCCCCAGATATCGTCAACGCCCCGCACGATCGGATGCCCCTCCATCCCTTCCGCGATAACCCCCCGCGTGCTCTCCACGTTGTGATGCCCATAATGATTGATCCACGTCTCACCGAACACCTGCCGCCCATACCCCCCCTTCAGCGGCGTCCCCGTCCAACTGTACTTCGCATAGGGACTCTTCAGATTTTTCCTGTAGAAAAACGCATGTGTCGAAGTCCGCAGCCCGACGATCGGCCGACCCGAATTCGTATAATCGATAATATGCTTCATCTGCTCATCCGGAAGTTCCCGAAACCGCAGATACATAACCATCAAATCCGCCCCCGCAAGCGCCTCCAGCCCCGGAATATGATCTACAGTAACAGGATCAATCTCCCCACTCTCCTTGTTAACAGCAATCAGCACCGTGCACTTGAAACCATGCCGCTCCGCCAGAATCTTCGCCATCATCGGCATCGACTCCTCAGACCGGTACTCCTCATCCCCCACCACAAAAACGATATGCTTGCCCACCCCCGGCCCGCTCTTGCCCTCGTAAACAACCCAGGACTTCTCCGCCCCGCTAACCAGACCCGAAAAATACCCAAAAAACGCAAACGCCATAACAATCGCCAACCGTCTCATCGCAGACTCCTTAACAAACAAACCGCCGGCGCGCACCCGCGCACAGGCCTACACAAACACTATACCAAAACCGCCACAAACCCACAACATCAACCCGCGCAACCAGGCCTGGCCCACTCTCCGAAGCCCAGCAGAGCAAAACCGTTTGGGCAGATGCCGAAATCTGGAGCATCTGTTCGCCGGGGGGGCAAATTTGCCTTGCAATCGCAGCCGAAACGCGGTAAACAGTCACTCACCGGCGCAACACAGCCTGATGTGCCGGCCCTGACATAAATAAAGGAGACCTGGATTGTCGATGCAAGACCACTTCATCCTCGGCGTTCATATCACCGACCGCGTACACCATGTCTCCCAGGTCCAGCATCTCCTCACCGAATACGGATGCAGCATCAAAACCCGACTCGGACTCCACGAAGCAGGACAAGGCTTCTGCTCACCCAACGGCCTGCTCATCCTCGAAATGGTCGGCCCACACCAGCCATGCGAAGAACTCGCCGCAAAACTCACACAAGTCGAAGGTGTGGAAGTCCAGAAAATGATCTTCGACCACCCCTGACCACAAACCGGCATAAACGTGACAAGGGCGCCATCACTGCTACTTGAAAGGCCAGTCCCCCGGGCAAACCTCAAGCCACCACAATGCGAAAATGCTGAAGTCGATCAGGTCGACATTGAGGCTCTCGTCCAGATCGGCCGCCAGACCGATGCCCGTGTCCAGCCATTGCGAGCAGAACAACGCAAGGTCCGTCAGGTTCACCACGCACCCGAAGCTGCCCGCCCATAAGCCGCCGTTCAATGTGAATTCGCCGCCCTCCATTACCCGGCCCGCGTCCGGCTGGCCTATTGTCCCCATAAGCACATAGTCGCCGCCGGAACTCATGCCTCCGCCGCCATCAATAGTGCTCCATGTCAGCTCGTAGTCGCCGCCTGTCTGACCCAATGCCCCGCCGCCAACAATAGACAACGCCAGAATCGCTAATAAGCTTCTCCTGCACGCCAAAATGCCAACCTCTGACAATCCAGTCATCGTCAATCCCTCACTGTTGCCTTCATTTCACACACCGCACTCAGTCATGGAAAACAATCTGACCATAATTCTTAATCCGTATCTCGCCATCATAAATCTTCAGACGTGTCTTGCCTTCCTCATCGCCATGATAATAGAAAACCGTATGCATTTGAAGGACGCCGAAATCAGGGTCCAACTCATTGCTGCCCTCAAAAACCAGCGCCTCATCCCCGCTTCCGCGACCCTCGATGATCAGGCCCGGATTAAGAATCTGCAGCTTTAGACCCGCATCGAAACTCGCCGATGTCCCGTGAGCGTCCTTGTCAAAGTAGTAATGAGGCCAAAGCGACCATCCGTAGCTGCCTTGAAGGGTATTGTCCAGCGCCCTGCTCGGGACTATATCCACAAGCGCATATTCCTCGTCGATGCCCCCCAGGTGAAGTTCGTCCAGCGTGTACCAGGCCGTACCGCCCCACCCGTAGTTCGTGTGATACTGACGGATTCCGCCGGCCAGCGTCTGGTGCCCGTCCAGGACGATTGCGTGATTTTCGACACGGTAAAGCACTGGACGGTTGGCGTTGAACTGATTGACAAGCATGGACCACCACGAATTGGCCGTATAATCATCCCGGTCCTTGCGGCTGCACAAATTGCTGTAATAGTAGTCCG
>JAWLHD010000568.1:0-2796 GCA_041690555.1 Anaerohalosphaeraceae bacterium | reverse complement strand
CCGACGTGCCGAGCGATCCTGGCTACGCTCAGGGCTCTCATCCCTTCATTGGCGACCAGCGTAAGCGCCACCTCGGCAATCTGCCGCCGCCTTGTCTTCGTGTCTATTTTTGCTATACCCATGACTACTCCTATGTGAATACCTATTCACAATGTACCCTCAAGACCACCCCTTGTTCAAAGAAAATCCGAGAAACAGACCCGTACCGTGGCAATTTTTGCTGTCAAAACGCAGGTCAGATCCGTGTGGACCCAGCCGCTATAGGGCTATGTTTCGGCCTCGTACCCGAGGTTTTTGTCAAGCTTTGCGTTTGTGTGATTTCGTAGCGGGGCCGGAGCACCAACGTTCTTATTGTTTGCGACGAGGTTGTCGGCTGCTGGACAGCCGCGAATTAGAATCCCTCCCACCGTCTTGTTGTTGACGATACTCACTCTGCGGCAATGTCCACGTCGATTCTCGTCATGATCGGCGTCGACGAAGATTGCCATTCCACGATCTACCGATATGTCGTTTCCTTCGATCAGCAGTCTGTCAATGCCGCCGGTCTTGTACAATGACAGATAGGCGTTACCGCGATTCCCGGTAATTCGGCTGTCCCGGATATGGGCGTTACAGTGGTTTTCATGCATCAACCCTTCGCCGTCATTGATGTGATATTGGTGATCGGCCGCCCAGTTGCGATATACTTCGTAGTCATTGTCCTCGACGATCCATCGCCAGCCTCGCATTTGCACCGGGCGCGTATCGGCTGTGGATGAGCCGCTGCTCTCTTTCAACCTTCAACCCGCGCACGGTCGGACGCCAGACATCATTTTCGAAGCGGATTACGTTTCTCGCACAGATCGTGCCGTCACCGGTGAATTCGATGGCGTTTCTCCCGGTGCTGTAGATGTAGTTATCGCAGATGACAATCCCCTTGCGAAAGCCCCAGCCGGGACAGCGGCATGCGGCCTGCCCGGCATTCAAAAAGTGTTTTGATTCTGTGGCGTCGAAGAGATAAAATGATCGTGGAAGGATCGATGGGTTAGTTCTGCCGCTGATATGAACCGCTTTGCGGTAAACCCTACGTGTTAGCGTCTGTGCGATGACAGCGCAGCGATCATATCAGCAAAAGGCTGCGAGTTTCAATGAGCGCCTGGTTTTAGTGATCGAGGAGCAAGCCTGATGAACTCAGCGAAGCAACAACTGGATCGCCGTAGTTTTATCAAGACCACAGCACTGGGCGTCTTGGCGGCGCCATGGAGTCTGATGGCTGCGAAGACGAAGTCTCCAAGCAGGCCGAATATCGTCTTCTGCTTGGCGGACGACTGGGGTTGGCCGCACGCAGGGGCATACGGCGACAAGGTCGTCAAAACGCCGACTTTCGACCGCCTTGCAAGGGAGGGTGTCCTATTCGAGCATGCTTTCATCTCGAGCCCGTCATGCACTCCTTCCCGCAATGCGATCATCACGGGCCAGCAGTTCTACCGGCTTGGCGAAGGCGCAAACCTGCACAGCACCCTGGATAGGAAACATCCCAATTTCATGTTCCTGCTACGTGATGCGGGCTACCAGATCGGCCATTGGCGCAAGGCATGGGGCCCCGGCGACTGGAGGGCAGGAGGGTACGAGCAGTCGCCCTGTGGACCGAGTTCCAGTTTCTCTGACTTCATGAAGGACCGCGACAAGTCCAAACCGTTCTGCTTTTGGTTCGGCACGTCCGATCCACATCGTCCCTATGCGAAAGGCAGTGGCCAAAAGGCCGGCATTCCCGTCGATAAGGTGCATGTTCCAGCTTTCTTTCCGAACCACGAGCAGGTGCGCAGCGATATCGCCGACTACTACTTCGAGGTACAGCGCTGGGACCGCGACGTCAACGAGGCGATCAAGCTGCTCGCAGCCGAAGGCGAACTGGACCATACGATCATCGTGATGTCCGGCGACCACGGCATGCCCTTCCCCCGCTGCAAGGGCAACCTCTACGATTGGGGGGCACGCATTCCCCTGGCAATCCGGTGGGGCGACAAGGTCAAGCCGGGACGTGTGATCACCGATTTTGTCTCAACCACCGATCTGGCGCCGACGTTTCTCGAAGCCGCGGGGGTTGCGGTACCAGCAGCAATGACAGGCAAATCACTGATTCCTATACTCGAGTCCGACAAAGAAGGGCGGGTTGACGAGGCACGCGATTTTATGGTCTTCGGCCGCGAGCGCCATGTGCCGGCGCAGAAGATGCCGTCCATGGTGGGGTATCCGTCACGCGCCCTGCGCACGGATCAGTGGCTTCTCATCCTGAACCTGGAAGCCGACCGCTGGCCGGCGGGCGTGCCGAAAGATGCCAGCCATCCGATGGATCAACATGCGGACTGCGACAACGGACCGACAAAGCAATTCATTCTCGGTGATCCCACCTCGCGATACCATGCCCTGTGTTTCGCCAAGCGTGGAGAAGTGGAACTCTACGATAGTGCGGCAGATCCTGAGCAAGTCAACAATCTGGCAGGAAAACCGCCGTATACGAAGACCTTGGACGAACTTCGCAGGCGCCTGACAGAGTACCTTGTGCAAACGGGCGATCCGCGTTTCACCGACCAGCCGGTCGGGTTTGATGAGTACCCATACCGGGCCGGGTACATGAAAAAGCGTTTGGAGGAGCACGGGTTCAGGATATAGGGCGGCATTTGAGTCCTGCAAAATGATCCTGGCTCACTCTGGCCATCGATTGATCTGCTCGGCCGGCCCGAAAGCATCGTCATGGCGAAAACTCGCCATCCCCGTTCAGCCCCTCCCGCATCAACCTTCCCGGCTTGAACGCCA
>JAWLHD010000567.1:0-2808 GCA_041690555.1 Anaerohalosphaeraceae bacterium | reverse complement strand
ATCAGCAGGACTAAGTCATCGAGCCCGGATAGATAAGCGAAGTAGCTGTCACCGATATATTCCTGAAGACGCTTGATGCGCGGAGATTTGCCGCCACGAACCTCGGAGTTGATCTTCGAGATGTTGAAGATGTTAATGATCGCACTCTCGCGACCAAGCAGGTCGGTGCCACGGACGCCACGCCCTTCTTCATAGTTCTCCGCGTTGACGATCAGGGGGGCTTGGTGGGCGAAGGCCTCGATCCCGCGGAAAACATATTTCGGGCTGGTCGGCTGGAAGTCAGCGAGGAGCTTCTCGTAGATCGTCAGGTTCGGGGCCAGAACGAAGAAGTTCCGGCTCTTGCCGATCATGTAGAGGTAGCTGATGAATGCACCCATCAACCGCGTCTTGCCAACGCCGGTGGCAAGCGCAAAACAGATCGAAGGGAAGTCTCGCTCGAACTCTTCGAAATGGGCATCGGGCATTGGCCCGTAGACTTGGCGGACGGCATCGCGCGCCGCTTCAACGTCAGTGTCCTTAGACGGGGCAATCAGATCGACGATATCATCAAGCCGCCGCAAGGCTTCAGCCTGCGGCTTGCGCAGCGACAGGCGTTGGGTGATTTGGACGAGCGCGCGCTTTGGGTCGACGGTCTGCATCCTCAACCCTCCACCTCATCGGCGAAAAGGTCGCCCGTGTTCGTGTCCGGTTTGCTGCCCTGTTTCGGGGCAGACAGCAGATCTTCCTCATCCTCCTCCTGCATCATCGGCAGGGACTCGATCTTCAGCGAGTAATCGTCTTTGCCCCATTCGCAGCGGTTGAGCACGGCGCCGGGGATTTTCCGAATTGTGAGGTTGCTCAGCGCGCGTGCGCTTTGTTCCTCAAACGCCTTGCAGCAGATCAGCAGGCTGCGATGCTCGCCCACCTCCTCAGATAAGGATCGCAGCTGCTCGCCGGTCAGGCTGTTGGTGGTGACGTAGATATAGGATGTCTCAGAGCTATGGCCGTGCATCCAGAAATGCTCGGTCGAGGGTGCGTAAGTGTAGTTGAAATGCTTGCACATCGCCTCGGCAAGCATGGCCGGGTTGTATTCCTTACAGATGACCCAGTTGCCCCAGGTATCTTTTTCCAGCAGCGACGGCGCAAGCCGGGCGAAGCGGTAACCACCGCCGCCTTTCCAGCCTGCGGCCTCGGTCACGCCACCCTTGTCGGTGCCGTCGATGACCTGTTGCAGACGCGGCACAATATGGGTTTTGGCGTGGTCGCCAAGCTCCACCATGATCCAGCGGCGGCCCATTTTGTGGGCGACTGCCCCTGTTGTGCCAGAACCAGCGAAGGAATCGAGAACGATATCGCCCGGATTAGTTGCAATTCGGATCACTCGTTCCACGAGCCTTTCGGGCTTCGGTGTGTCAAATGGCAATGTAGCTGGGAAGAGGCTTTGAATCTCGCGCTTGGCTTCTTGCGAATGTCCAACTTCGCCATGCGGCCACCAAGTCCTCGGAACCATTCCATCTTGAACTTCATTTAGAAAAATCTTTATTGCCGGAGCATTATCACCGGATTGCCCAAATACGATACGACCTTCGTCAACCATCTTCCAAAAATCTGGTTCAGTCATCCTCCAATGACTACCCTTAGGAGGCCGAACCTCTCGTCCAGACGGAGTTGTGACGGCATACATTAGGCCGTCGTGCCGCTCTTCTGCCGCAAAAATTGGACCAAGTCGCCACGGCCCTCTGGGATCATTATCTGGATTCTTGTATTGGTTTGAAGACTTCTCATCGCGCGGCAACAGGTTTCGATGGTATTTAAATTTATTACCGAGCGGGGAATAAATCAGAATATAGTTGTGAGATGGCGATATGGCGGCAGCATTGCTTCTCCCATAAAAATTCTCCCAGACAGCGGATGCAACAAAAGCCTGCCGCCCAAAAACCTCATCGCATACCACCTTCAAATAATGCGATTCATTATCATCAATGGCGATCCAAAGTGATCCATCTTCGGTCAATAGGTTTTTAATTATCTCAAGACGATCTCGCATCATTCCAAGCCACATGGAATGCTCAAGCCCGTCGTCATAGTGCTCGAAAGCCGATCCCGTGTTGTAGGGCGGGTCGATGAAAATGCACTTCACCTTTCCTCGCACCGTCGGGTCCGTCTCCAGCGCTTTCAAAGCCAGCAAGTTGTCGCCATGGATCAGAAGGTTGTCGAAGATATCGCCGTCGCGGCGTGCCTTGGCGTGGTAGGAAAGTTCCGGGTCTTCGATCAGGATTCGCGGTTCGAGCCGGGGGCTGACGTCCTTGCCAATCCAGGTTAGTTCGAGCTTGGTTTTGGCGGACATCAGACAAGGCTCCATCTTATCGTGAACAGCGTGGTCAATGTTGGGGTCAGGTTCAGCTGATCGGCGATTTCGTCGAGCATACGCTCCCGCTCGTCGTCGATTTCGCGGAGGCGTGTATAAAGCTGGTGTTGCAGGTCATCGACCCACCGCTGGGTTTGCTTCGCTTCCCTCTGAAGTGTCAGTTTGGCCTCAAGGTTCGCGGTCGCGCGTGCGAGCTTCTTCTTTTCGTTCGCTTCCTTGTTGAGCACCTTGATCTGCTGGTCGAACGAAACCTTCGCGTCGTCGCGCCAGGCGTCCAGTCGTTCTTCCTCTTCGTTCAGGAACTCATTCAGCCGCTCCTGTGCACGAGCAACCACGGTCGTTTGGCGGGCTTCCATGACGCCTGACAGGTGATTGTCGGGGATTTCCCCCATTGCAGCCCCCGTTTCCTGCGCGGGAATCTGCAACAGGCGCTCGACCGTCTCGGAATGCACCTCCCGGCC
>JAWLHD010000566.1:0-2817 GCA_041690555.1 Anaerohalosphaeraceae bacterium | reverse complement strand
ACGTTCCCGAGCCCGGCCCTTCGGCAATATAATGCAAATCCTCAGCCCCCCTGGCAATACATCGCAATCCGGGGCTTGCTTCATTAAGCGTCAATCCCAGATCGCTCTCCGCATGCGCTATTCCATCGTAATAGGCAATCCCTCCCGGATACACGTTCCCCTTCCGAGGCATGCTGCAGTTCCACGCCTTACCCTGTGCATCCGCCAGTTCGATTGCATATCGCCTGCCCGGCACGGTCACAAACTCGTCCGCGGGCAGCGACTCGCCGCATACCCAAACCATCTCCTTTTCTGTCTCATAAGGTCCCGCCACCAGCCGCCCCGCCGGCGAATCCTCGTACAGCGATACCCGCAGTCGCCCGTTGCCCGAAGCACGCCACAGTGAAAAACCCGTAACACCTGTCCCCGTCGCAACAAAACTCTGCGCAAAGCTCACCCGCGCCGGACCCCACACCTCCTTTTCGATATCCAGACGCGGCGCCCTCGCCTGGTCGACCACTGTCGTCCGCCCCGGCGCCACGCGCACGCGCGGCACGATCTTGCCGTCAAGAAGCATCACGTATTCGCCCGCATGAAGCCCGCTGAATTCGTACAAACCGCTCGGCCCGGTCACTGTCCATCCCGCAAGCCGACCCTGCCGGTCGAACAACGCCGCGCCGCGCTCCATACCGCCCGCGCTGCCGCGAAGCTTGCCGGTTGCTTCCGCCCCCGTCTTCAGGTCCACGCTGCCGTCAGACTTAACATCGCCCGCACCGACAACCCCCACGTCCACCCAGCCTGTTGCCCCCGCCACTGCTCCCGTCAGGTCTCGATCCGCCGCCGCCAGACCGTCCATGAAGGCACTGCCCGATCCGTAACTGTCGTGCGCGCACGCCGCCAGAAAATGCCCGCCGCCAAGGCTCTCGATGTGCAGGTAATAGGTACTTCCGGGTACGACCGGCGCCTCCCCTGCCACCCACACAACGCAGGCGTCAGCCGCCGGCGCCACCGCCTTGCTCGGACCAATCTGTCTGCCGCCGGGACTGCCCTCATGCACACTGAATCGCACGTATGTTGGTGAACCGTCCACACCCGCAAGCTGCGCCGACGCCGACAAAATGTGCTCGCTGCATGCGACAAAGGTCTGCCCCACCGCCCGCACCCGGCACATCCGCCATGCCCCCGCGGCCTGAAACGACCGTATCATATCTTCACGTCTGTCTGCCCGCCCCATGACCCAGCTATCGCCAACGCGCAGTTGCAGTTCCGCCGAACCCCCTTCACTGACCTCAACACAAGTTACACATACGCCCTTGTGCACAGAACCTTCTGCAACGCAAACCGCATACTTGCCCGCCGGCAGATCCGCCAATACGAAACTTCCGTCGTTTTCAGTCAGCGTCTCCGCGGCGACACTCCGCCCCTCCGCAAACGCCCGCAATGTGATCCGCCCCATCCCCTTTTCGCCCGACGCATCCAGCACACGCCCCGAAAGAACCGCACTGCCGCTGCACGTGCCGCTCCAAAGGAAGTACGCCAAACACCACAGCAAAATCCGGCTTGTTCTTCTTGCCGCCATAATCCTCACGCAAGCGCCTGCCGCACAACCGCCTGCATCTTTGCAAGCCCCAGCTTCGCCACCTCCAGAGCATCCTGTTTCCAATAATCCTGATTGAAAAGTTCCAGCGACAGCATCGCCCGGCATCCGTTGTCATACACGTCCCGCAGAATCCGCGCAATCGGCGCGATACCGTCGCCGGGCATCACGCGGTCCCTGTCGGCGATCCTTGAACGCGGCGGATCGGCAGGATAGTCGTTCAGATGAAACACCTGTATCGTGCGACCGCTGATTACCTTGTAAGCGTTGAAATCCGATCCTCCCTTGTAAGTGTGGTATACATCTGGAAGAAGACACGCCTTCGGGTGCCCGCTCTCGGCGATCACGTAAAGCGCCTCCCCCAACCGATGAAGGTTCGCCGACGACCCCCACGTCTCCAACTGCGGAACAACCCCGATCTCGTCCCCCATCTCAAGGATCGCGCGATAACGTTCCGCGGCGCGATCCAGGTCCAGCCCCGGCTCTCGGTTGGCCCCCGCCGGCGGCGCCGCAACCCGCGTGCCGCCGATCTGAACCACCGCATCCATGTCCCGCTTCAACTGCTCCAGCCCACGCGCCCGCTGAGCGTCGTCATCCACTATCCACTGCGCAAAGCCGATCGCGCTTTCCACGGTAATCCCCAAATCGGCAATCCGCTTCCGTACATCCTTCAGCGATCCGCCCCTGTCACGGTGCTCATGTATCTTATTGATCCACGGCTCGATTGCGCCGTACCCGGCCTTGGCCGTAATCTCAATCTCATCAACCAGGCCCAGCTTCTGGCCCATGATCGTCCCGGTATTCAGGCAATACCCAAATCCGCCGCTGCCGCCGGCGACCTCCGCTGCCCGCACGACCGGCCCAAGAACAGCCGCTCCGGCAACCGTCGAAACATCGCCCATAAACCCCCGTCGAGACACACCAATGCCGCTGCCAACAAGTGCCATCTTGTTCTCCAAATCAATTAAGGACCGAATCGGCCGTCAGCCCGGCCACGAAGCCGATTCTACCAAATCGCCCCCCCAATCGCAACTGCCGCCGCCGCACCACCAGGGCCGGCGCATTCTCCGCCGGTTCAGCATCCCAAACGCGCCCCACAGCGACCTTGAAGAGCAAAACCGTTTGGGCAGAGGCCGAAATTTGGAGCATCTGGTTGAACCCCTCCCCGTTGTCAAGACCATTTTTGCCTTCCTATAAGGTGTAAGTTGTCACGCTTGCTGCAGGACGGTCGCTTCGCGGAG
>JAWLHD010000565.1:0-2835 GCA_041690555.1 Anaerohalosphaeraceae bacterium | reverse complement strand
CACCATCCCCCCGCGAGGTTGATCAAAAGCCACACGTGCCGTGCCTTGAGTCCCATCCGTCATGCAAAACTGAATCAACGCCCCGTTCTCAACCGCTGTCGCCAGCGTCTTGGGCGTGTACATGCAACGGATTGACCTTATCCGGCAGTCTGACAAGAACTCCGCCATGTACAGGCAGTGGCTGCCTACGTCGCCGATCGGCCCGCCGATCTCTAACGGATCGGCACATCGCCAACTGGCCGCCTCCTCCGGCGTCGAACCGTAACAGAACTCCATGTGCAGCACCATGTCGTTGACCCGCCCGATCGCCCCTTCCGCTATCAGATCTCTGGCCCTTCTATTGTACGCGTTTTCAGTCATCATGTGGTCAACCGCCAGGCTCACGCCGCGCTGCCGCGCAAGTTGCTGCACTCTCCGGGCATCATCAATTGTCGTGGCGATCGGCTTTTCGATCAGACAGTGCTTGCCCGCCTCAATCGCCGATTGCGCAATCGAAGCATGGGACCGGTTGTTTGTCGCAATGAAGACAGCCTCAACTTGCCGATCGTTAACGATGTCCTCGACCGAATCGTACCACCGTAAACCCAAACCTTCCGCCGCTTCTTTCCTCCCCGGATTCTTATCCGTCACCCCGATCAACTCCGCCGAAGAATGGCCCGCAAAACGAGTCTTATCGAGCCCAAAGCCCTCCCTGGCAATCCTGCCTTCGGCAATTCCCCCAAAGCCAACGATCGCATACCGAATCTTCCGCATGGATTTGTTCCTCTATTTCGTATAGGCCCGAATCACCTTCGCAAGAGCCTCGCCAATCTGCCGACAGCCCTCTTCTGTAAACGTCGGATAGGCAAAACAGGTGAAAGTATGACTCTGGTGCCAAACCGCGTTAGGCGCCTCCACCTTACTGTAATCGACGCTCCCAGGATCGGTGTACTCCCGCGACTTGAAAGGAAAGCCGCTCCTCCCGAACGCGCTGTGCTCCGTATACGCCCTTTCCGTATGGCATTGCGGCCAGAAGACCCTCCAGCAAGGAGCCCCTTCGGCCGACGCAGCCCGCACGAACTCGTCAATATCGCACCCCATGTTTTCGATGTCTAACGAAAACGCCAGAACGTACCACCCGTTCCTCCGCTCCGGCGTATCGACCGGCACATACTTCACCGCCCCCAGCCCCCTGATCGCATCGATAATAACCCCCGCGTTTCGCCTGCGAGCCGGCATATTCCACGTATCCATCCGTGCAAGTTCAGCCAGCCCTATCGCCGACTGCATCTCGGTCATCCGGTAGTTCCACCCGACGGTGTTATGCACATACGGCAGCCGCTGCTCCAGTTCCAGCAGGTCTAACCGCTGCTCGACGTCATAACCGTGGTCCCGAATGCTCCGCGCCCTCCACGCCAGCTCTTCGTCGTCCGTGGTAACCATGCCGCCCTCGCCCCCCGTCGTAAAGGTCTTGTTCTGGCAAAAGCTGCACGCCGCCACGTGCCCCAGCGTTCCCGTCTTCTTTCCCTTGTAAGACCCGCCGAACGCCTCGGCATTGTCCTCGATCACAAACAGCTTGTTTTGCCGTGCAAAATCAAGGATCGGATCCATATCGCACACGTTGCCGTACAGGTGCACCGGCATGATCGCCCTCGTCCGCCCATTCACGAGCCTCGCCGCCGACTCCACGCTGATGCAGTGATCCTCGATGTTCACATCGGCGAACCGCGGCACAGCCCCAGCCTGAACAATCGAAAAGCTGCTCGCGATAAAAGTAGCACTCGGCACACGAACCTCATCGCCCGGCCCAATCCCAAGCGCGCTGAGCCCCACGTGCAGTGCCGATGTCCCCGAAGATGTGCTCACGGCAAACCTGCTCCCCTGCCACTCCGCGAACTTCCGCTCAAACTCCATCCCCCGAGGCCCGGTCCAGTAATTCACCTTCCCCGAACGCAAGACGTCTTCAACGGCCTTGATCGCCGACTCGTCAAACTGCGGCCACGGTGCCAGTTTGTTTGTCACCGCCTTGGATCCGCCTTCAATCGCCAGTCTGTCGGACATCGCATCCTCCTACAATTGATTGATTCAAAAGCCTCAGTCGGTCAGCGGCAGTCCAACAGCCTGCCCCGTCTCAATCGAGCGGTCAATCGCCAGGCATATCTCGTGCGACTTGTACGCCTCGTGAATATTGGCCGCCGCCTCCCTCTCTTCCAGCAGTGCCGCCGCCAGATCGTCGATCATTCCCTGGAACGGATGATGAGAAACATCGCCGCTGTCAAGGAATGTCGTCTTGAACTGCTGCCAACCCTCCTGCCCCGGAAACCATTCCCTCGCGTAGAACTTCTCGTTCAGCACAGACCCCTTGCTGCCGTGCAGCATGATGTTCATGGTATAAGGGCACTCGTTCTCGAAGCTGCACCCGGTCTTGCCGATCTTGCCGCTGGCGAATTTCACCACCGCCGCATACGTCGGCTCGTATTCATAGTCCTTCCGGTGCCCGAACGTTCCGTATGCAAAGATCTCCTCCACCTCGCCCCCGAAATAGTACAGCAGGTCCACCGCATGACAGCCGGCAAGCAGGCTTGCGCTTGGCCCCCCCGTCCTCGTGTTCGCCCCCCACCGCCACCCGCTCCACCACGGGCCGATCTCATGGTAATAGTCAACCTCAACGTAATACACCTCCCCCAGCGCACCCTTGTCGATCATATTCCGAATCGACCCCACATGAGGATTCCACCGCGACACAAACCCAACCTGCGACCTCACGCCTGCCTTGACAACTGCATCCCTGATCGCCTTCAGTTCCTTAAGATTCATCGCGATCGGCTTCTCGATGATCACATGCTTGCCCGCCTC
>JAWLHD010000564.1:0-2855 GCA_041690555.1 Anaerohalosphaeraceae bacterium | reverse complement strand
TGTCCCAGAGCCTGCATTACTCCATATACGCAAGCACAAAATATGGGTCGAGTACAAGGACAAGAACTTCCCCTGCATGTGCTATCATCCTTCTGAGCAATGGCTTACGAAAAACGGTTACAACCCTGAAAAGGCCACCGGAGTAGAGATTTGCGGGTCTGAGAAGTTCCTCATTTGGACAAAAGACCAGCCGTGGATGGTTTTGCATGAGCTCGCCCACGGCTATCACCACACAGTTGTGGGGCATCGTAACCGAGAATTGAGGGAAGCCTTCCTGGCCGCTAAGGAAGGGGGCGCCTACGAGAGCGTCTTGCACATAAATGGCCAGAACAGAAGGGCTTACGCGATGAACAACGTTCAGGAGTACTTCGCCGAGACCGCGGAGGCCTTTTTCGGCACGAATGACTTCTACCCGTTTGTTCGAGCCGAACTGAAGCAGATGGATCCAAAGGTATATGCGCTGCACGAGCGATGGTGGCGCCGCCCGCCGGTGGACCCGCCCGACGAAGAGGAATCCGCCGAGGAGCAGCCCGCCAAATGACCCCCCTATCCGGCCGCTATGCGCGGTGTCGGCGGGTGCCTAATCAAGCCACTGCATCGCCAGCAGCAGCAGGTCCGTCAGGTCCACGCTTGTGCTGAGGTCGAGGTCCGCCCCGCTGCAATAATCCGGCGGCAGGCACTCTTCCTTCCTCCACTGCCCCAAAAACATTGCCAGATCGCTCATCGAGACCCTCAGATCACCGTCGAAGTCGGCCGACGCGAACCCCACAATATCCGTAACCGTCATGTCATCGGTAACCGCCTGCTCGAACGCGAACCCCGACGGCTCGAAACGCCACCGCTCCGCCCAGGGCGCAAGTTCACCAATCCAGCCCCACGGCGCCCTAAGCACGAAGCGACCGTCTTCATCGGTCTCAACGGCGTCCACTGAAGGCAAAGTATCGATCAAGACTCCTCTCACCGGATACCCGCTAACTGTAACCACGCGACCGCTGATCAGCGGAGTGCATCCAAACGTCTCCGCTATTGCAGATACCTGCGCCGACGGTTCACTTTGGCCGAAGTCGTTGTATGCCGAAACCGCAAAGTAATACGTCGACCCCGGCACAAGATCCTCAACGGTAATCGAGTCGACGTCGCCGACGTCCGAACCTGAGGCGGGCAAACCTCCAACTGCCGCAAAAGGCGGCCCGGGCTGATCCTTGCGGTACTGCACAATGTATCCGGCCGCCGCCGATCGGTCCCACGATATCGTCACCTGCGAACAGTCCGGACCAGCCGCCGCCGCAACGCCCTCCGGCGCGCCGGGCAGAAGACTGTCATTCGTAATCAGAAGCGAATAATGCCGCGTGCCCGACGGATTGCCCTTTACCGTTACCTCGATTGTACACGTTCCTGCCGTTCCCGGCCCTCGCACGATTACCTGCTCTACGTTGTCCCTCGTGTTGTCGCCCGTCTGTGCATCAGCCGTCGGGTTCGCCAAATCCAGCACAAAAGGCATAAACGTCTGCGATTTGTCGCCCGACACAACCCGAAGATCGAAATCCGTCACAAGCCGAGGAGTCCGATCGTCAAGAACGCTCTGCACGCTTCCCGCCGGATCGATCCAGCACAGCGTCACCTTGACGCGGCTTTGACCGTCCCACTCGAATGAAAACGTATCTCGCCGATTCGTTCTCGAAAGCGAGTCCTCCCGGATCATCATTATTTCCGGATGCCGATGCTGTAGCCTGATCATCTCCGCGGCCGCCTGGACATTCAGCAGCCCCCAGCCGTACTGGTAGTCCGGTCCCGGCCTGCCCAGATCGTCCGCCGTATGGATCAGCAGACCCTTCAGCGTGCTCGAACGAATTGTCTTGCCGGCAAAAAGACGCCCGTAATAATCAAGCAATAGCGCCGCCGATCCGCTCGCCCCGGGCGTCGCCATGCTCGTTCCGCTAAGAGTGGTGTACCGGTCGTTGGCGACGTTGCTGCATGAATACAAACCCTCCCCGTTCGTCACAACATCAGGCTTGATTCGCCCGTCGTCCGTAGGCCCCCAGCAACTGTACCTGCTCATCTTCGCCCGCGTAATATCCCGCCCGCCGCTGTTCACCGCGTCGCTAACGCTTCCAACAGTCAGCACGTTCTTCGCCGACCCCATAACCCCTATTGTGTCGTATCCGCCCTGGTCCCAGTTGTCGTCATAAGGGTCGCTCGCCGGATCGTAAGCCTTCGTACGCCATTCATTGTTGTGAAAATACTCGAATTCCGTTCCCGCCGCCGGAGCCTTGTCCTGCCGGTCATTCCCCGCCCCGACAATCGGAAGGTAATACGGCGCACTGTAGCACAGCGAATCCCACTGCCGAGTCGTCCCGTCGTACATGCCGAAGTGAACCGACTCCCTCTCGCCCCATCGACCATACCACCGCAGTCCCGAGCGGCTGTCCCAACCGGCCGTTATCGTATAAGAGTGGTTCGATAGCTGAATCGCACCCGCCTGCCCCGCTTGAGTCATCGCCTTCTCCGCCATCTCCGCCAGGTCTTCCGTCCAGTCATACGAAAGCAGCCGCACCCCCGGCGACATCCCCCTCGCCCTAACCGTCACCCCAGCCGCCGCGATCGTCCCCCCAACGTGAGTGGCATGAAGCCCAACCTCTGTTTCGTCGATTATCTCCACCCGACCGACCATCTCGCGGTGAGAACTCAAAATCGCGTTTCCATCCCATACCCCAACCGTCAGACCCTCACCAGACACATCGAACGGCGCCGCGTTTCGTACCCTGTCGACCCCCACCGAGATCGCCGCATTATCGTTGCAAGTCTGATAAACCACGGGCAGCCCGTTGCGAATCGCCATTAACTCGTAAACCGCC
>JAWLHD010000563.1:0-2875 GCA_041690555.1 Anaerohalosphaeraceae bacterium | reverse complement strand
GGCCGCGTCTGTTCTTGAGGAAATAATTGTAACGGCCGAGCGCCGTGCGGTTTCCATTCAGGATATCCCGCTGGCCATATCGGCGGTCAGCGGCGACACGCTTCGCGAAAAAAATATTGTGGACTTCTCGCAGTTCAGCGACTCCCTGCCAAATGTCAATTTCAGCTCCATTGCCCAAATCCCGAGGATCTTTATCCGTGGTGTGGGACTTGATGCCTTGGCACCGGGGGCGGACCCGCGCGTAGCCGTATACACGGATGAGGTCTATAACGCACGCGTGGCCGGTGCTTTCGGTACTTTCTATGACCTTGAGCGCATCGAAGTGCTGCGCGGACCACAGGGTACATTGTACGGACGGAACGCCACCGCCGGGGCAATCAATATCATTTCCCGCGACCCCGGAGACACCCTGAACGGCTATCGCAAGATTGCTGTAGGCAATTACTACTATGTTCAGACCGAAGGTGCGGTAGGCGGGCCGTTGTCTGACCAGATTGCGGCGCGGATTGCCTTTCAGACCACCGATCGTAAAGGCTACGGCGAGAATATTTCAACAGGGCAGGACGTTGACGACGAACATCGGCGATCCGTCCGGGGCAAAATCAAATTCACGCCGTCTGACGATCTCACCATTACCCTGGTTGCTGATTATACGAACCAGGATGATAGCGGCGGCGGTGCGTTCCATTTCATACAGAATGCACCCGGATTCCTTGCCGATGGCCTGCGCGACGGCTTTGAGGTGCCGTCTGATGTCCGCGACATAGCCGGCGTACAACCCCTTTTCGAGCTCGAGAATTATGGCGGGTCATTGAATATCGAAGTCGGTATCGGGGAGTCGACCCTGACCGCGATCACGGGATATCGGAAGGTTGATAGTTACCTGATCGACTGTTCGGATTGCACGACGGGGAACTACGCACCGACATCTTTCGAGGAAGACTCGAGGATGTTCACGCAGGAACTGCGATGGAAGGCCAGCTTCGATATGGTCGACGTACTGGTTGGCGGTTATTACTTTGATGAGAAGAACTCCGCCCTCACGCTTTCGCCGCTCCACTGGCGCCTCTTTGAAGTTGATTTCTGTGCCCTTGCCGGACTCCCGCAGCCTTGCGACCCGCTTAGCCAGAGATTCCTTACTCAGGGATATGATGCCGGAGGCGACCAGAAGACCAAGGCCTGGGCGCTTTTTACCCAGGAGACTGTGCATATCACGGATCAACTCGGAGTTGATCTCGGTCTTCGCTACAGTTCTGAAAAGCGTAAGGAAGAGGAATTTTTCCAATTCGACTTGTCGCGGCTCTACACTGGCTCACTGTTGAGGAACGAATTTGGCGATCCGAGATTTTTGCCTGGCTTATTAGCCACCCAAGATCAGGAGAGAAAGTGGACCTCGACGGATTGGAAGGTGAACGTTCACTATCAGGTCAGGGATGACGTACTTGTCTATGCGACCACCGGCACGGCCTTCAAAAGTGGAGGCTTCAACCTTGGCGGGCTTCAGGCACCATTCGACCCCGAGGATATCAAGAGCTACGAGGTTGGCCTGAAGGCGACGCTGTTCAATAACAGGGTGCAGGCAAGTTTTGCAGCTTTTCACTATGATTACACCAACCTCCAGGTCAATTACACAGTCCAGAACCAGATCCTGACGGCCAACGCCGCTAAGGCAAAAATCGACGGTTTCGAAGCGGAAATTACGGCTGTTCCGGTCGACGAGCTTCTGATTAAATTGAACCTGTCGGTGCTGGACGGTAAGTACAAGGAGTACTTCACGGAAGATCCCGGCCGGCCGGACCTGGGCCTCCAGGATCTGTCCGGCAACAAACTGCAATACGCCCCCGATCTCAAGATTTACGGCGAAATCGCATATACAATTCACTCGTCGATCGGCAATTTTACGCCGCGCGCGTCCCTGCTGTGGACGGACGATCAGTATATGTCCCAGTTCAATCTTCCTTACGTGAAGCAGGATTCCTATTTTCTCGCAAATCTGTATCTGGACTACCAGATGGGTAATGGATGGATGGCGAGTGCCTTTGCTTTGAATGTGGGAGACAAGACCTACGCCATTGCGAAGAACCAGACATCCCTGTTTATTGGAAATCAGATTTTCGGTCAGTTAGGGGCGCCCCGGAGATACGGCTTGTCGATCACCAAGTCGTTTTGAACTCCGGTGTGGCCGAAAGGTTAGGCTTCCTCGATATGCAAGAAATAATGACAAAATCGGACATTGATCTGCCTGTTTTCAAGGGGCCTCAGGTGCTGTTGCGGGCGCTGCGCCAACTGAGGCCTCTGATTTCCGGATATGCAGATCAGATGGACGAGACCGGCGTCATGCACGAGGAGGTCTTAAACGCGATACGCCAGACAGGCATATTACGTGCCTTGCATCCGCGCTATCTGGGGGGCGCGGAATATTCTGCACCCGATATGCTGCCCCTTGTGGAAGAATTGGCCCGAGCGGACGGTTCAACTGCGTGGTCATTCATGGTCGCGTCCGAGGTGCCGGCATTTTTCCAGCGGCTGCCTGAGCATGTGCAGCGTGAAGTGTTGAGCAAAGGTTGTGATGTGTTTGCGCGGGCGCCGGTTACACCGCGACCGGGAGCGCGGAAAGTAAAAGGCGGGCTGGAGATCAGCGGCCGTTTCCCGTTTGCGAGCGGGTCTTTCGAGGCCGACTGGTTTTTCATCGGCGCCATTGTTGCTGAGGACGATGGTTCACCTGCGACCACGAAGCTTGGCCATCCTGACATTCGACTATGCCTGATCCCGGCGGACAAGGTTAAGGTTCTCGACAACTGGGATACAATGGGTCTGCGATCAACCGAGAGCAATGACATCCAGATCGAGAGCGACTTCGTGCCCGAAGACAATA
>JAWLHD010000562.1:0-2900 GCA_041690555.1 Anaerohalosphaeraceae bacterium | reverse complement strand
GGTCTTCATGGCGCGTCGCTTCGCCTGCGAGAATCCTCGGCGCATTGATGGGCGGTTCTGGGTGAATACGTTCTTTCCGCCGTATCCGTCTGCCGGTTTCGAGCGGTTCCTTCACGCGGTGCTCCAGCGGCGGCGGGTGCCGTATTCGGTATACTTTGCGGTAACGGGTCGCTGTCCGTACTCATGCGGCCATTGCAGCTACGGCCGACGGGCAGGCGGCGAAATGGAGACCGAGCAGGCCAAAGCCCTGATCGCCCAGATCGAGTCGCTCGGTACGGCAATCATCGGCTTCACCGGCGGCGAGCCGCTGCTTCGCCCCGACATTGTCGAACTTGTAGCAGCCGCAGGCCCAATGAGCCGTGTGATGTTCTCGACGGGACACGGCCTTACGCCTGAACGGGCCGGAGCCCTGAAGACCGCCGGGCTCGACGCACTAATGATCGGGCTCGAGTCCGACAACGCGCAGCAGCACGATGCCACACGGCAGCGGGCGGGATCGTTCGACGAGGGCATTGCCGCGATAAACACTGGACTCGACGCCGGACTGTACGTCGGCGTCTCGACAGTCGCCACGCCCGCCAGAATCGACGCCGGCACAATCCAACGCCTGGCCGAATTGGCCGAAAAATCCGGCGCGTACGAACTGCGGCTGTTGGAGCCGGTGGCGACGGGCACGGGCGCAGGCGACCTTGACCTCATGCTTACAGAGCAACACTCGCGGAAGATGCAGTCATTCCATATCGCATGGAATCGCCGCCGCACCCGATGCGCAGCGGCAAGTTTCGCATACCTCGCGTCCGACCACATGTTCGGATGTGGAGCAGGCTACCATCACCTGTTCATCGATGCAGCCGGCAACGTCTGCCCATGCGACCTCACGCCGCTGACGATGGGCAATATTTGCGATGAACCGCTGGAGGCGATCTGGCAGCGGATGGAGAGATGGTTTGCACGGCCGCGATGTGGTTGTTTCGCCAAGGCGCTCTGTCGCCAAAGCGATGCAGTACGGCATGCGACCGAGTTGCCGCTGAATGTCGACCAGAGCGCATCGCTGTGCGATTCCTGTCGCCGGCCCCATGATCGCCTGCCCGCGGTCTACGCCAGCTATTTCAGGGACCGAGCACAAGTAGATCGACCAGCGACCCGACGGTAACCACGAACACCTGAACGTAAATAAACGCAATCGCAAGCCGCGGCCCACAGAAGACCGAGGCGATCATCAGACCGGCCGCGACAACCGACGTGGCCAGATAAATGCCCCCGCAGTACCCCAGAAGCGCCGGCAGCGGCGAAACCGCCCCCGCCGCAACTGCGATCATCCGAGCCGCCGTCAGAAACCCCGCCCTGCGGCTGTATCGGCCTATGCTTCGCGCCGAAACCGCAGTATCGCCTTCGGCGTCCCGCACGTCCTTCAGCATCTCGTAACTGACCGCACTGAGAAATAGCCAAACGGGAAAAATGTACAGTGCCCGCAGACGCGGCGAATCCACAGGCAAGACCGCCGCAAAGGCTAACGGATAAAGAGCCGTCATCAGAACCGCAACAACAATAACCTTGAACAAGCCGATGCGTTTCGAGTACAGGTCGTAGAAAACCGCCAGAACGCAAACTCCTGCCATAACCGCAAGAAAGCGAACGTTGCACGCAGCCGCCGCAGCCAGTCCCCCAACGAACAGGACAGACGAACAACTCATCGCCGCCGCGCGCCTTATCCTCGTGCCGACGACAACCCCGCACGGACGGTTGACGCGGTCCGCCGGCACGTCGCAAATGTCGTTTAACACGTATGTCGCTGCGATAACGCAACCCAGCGACAAAGCCGCAGCGAGCCCGTCGACACCGACAAGACCAAAATTGCCCGCGGTTGCGTACGCAAGGATGACCAGAAGGCCCCCGGCTATCGGGATCGTATAATAGAGGCGCATCAGCCGGAGAAGTGCAATGATCATTTCCGCCCAATCCCGGCAAGATAGCGATGGATGATGGGAATCGTATTCCCGTATTTCTTCTCAATGACCTCGGCAAAACGCTCGAACACTGCGGGGGAGTCCGCGGCCGACGCTGCAAATTCGAAACCCGCTGCCGCCCCGGTTGCGCAAAGGCGTGCAATGGCCTGGCGCCCGTCCGTGGCAATATACCTCTTCTGCCCACCCCAAAGGGCGATCGGTTTAAGCCCCGACAAACGCATCCACAAGCCCAGCAAACGCTGTCCGCTCAGAAACCTGAATCGCATAATGTTTTCAAGCTTGTCGGGTTGTTCCATGAACGTAAGGATCGAGCACCTCATGACTTCACTCAAGGAAAAGATGCTGTTGTCGATAATGCCGACAGTGCCGCCCGCCCGCAGTATCCGCTTGATCTGCCCCAGCACCGCCCGCGGCCGCGAATAGCCCAGGCCCCAGCAGCACGTTACCAGATCAACGCTCTCCGCGGGCTGAGCCTTGAGATAATCAAGGACATCCGATTGCACAAACTCGCACCTGTCCCCGTATTGTCTCCTCGCCTCGGCGATCATGCCCGCCGACCGATCGACTCCCACGACGCTTTGCCCGGTGCGTTCCGCGACCAGATTCGTCGCATACCCGGTCCCGCACGTCACGTCGATCGCGCGCTGCCCGCCCATAACGCCAAGCCGGTCGATGAGTTCGACTGTGCGGTCGCGCATGTGGCTGGTCCACGTTCGATCATAACCGCTGCTGATCGCGTCGTAACTCCTGTCGACAAGTTCGGCGGTCCGGTCCTCACCGAATAACCACAACCGCATCACCCGTCCGGCAAAACGCAAAACGTGTTTTCCAGGCCGCCCTGCCATTGCCCCATTCTACCGCCGTCGGATGCAAATACAATGTGCTTGTGTCTGTACCACCCCGGCGTGGGTTCGGCGGCCTGCCAGTTGAGTA
>JAWLHD010000561.1:0-2906 GCA_041690555.1 Anaerohalosphaeraceae bacterium | reverse complement strand
CTCGCCGCGATCTCAAAGTCCAGTGCTTCCAGTTCCGGATTCGAATCGATAAGGCTGTCCAGCAGTTCCTCCCCAACGAGTTGGACCGCCGGCAGCCCTATACTGCCGGGCATTGGAATCGGCATGTCCACCGGGCGATTCATCGCCGCATTCAGCCTCGCCGCCAACGGCTCTCTCAGATCCGCCAACGCCCGATATCGGTCTTCCAGTTTGCCGATCTCGACCTGCGCGCGAACAACGTCCGGGTGAGATGCCGCCGCCGCCCTGTATCGCCCGCGCGCCACGCTCTCCAAATGCTGCACAAGTTGTATGTTCTGCCGAGTTATATCGATCCCCCGCGCCAGGTAGTAATACTCATACCATGCACTCTTCACTTCGAAGAAGAGCCTCAGCCTCGCCGCCTCGTACCGCTTGCCCGCCGCCCTGGCCGCCTCCGACGCCGCGTCGCCTCGCAGGTCCAGCTTGCCGAACCACGGAAACACCTGAGAAATGGCAAAACTCTGACGCTGCGGACCAACGCGCGTCTCCACCTCACGAATGAAATAACCGTAGGTGAACCGGGGATCCGGCAGCGCCTCCACCTGAGGTATCCGCTCCAGCGCCGCCTTCCAGTTATTGAATGCCGCCTCGAGTCCTGAGTTGTTGATCGCCGCGTATGCCAGGTAATCTGACAATTCTGAACTCTCATCCAACTCCGGCAAAGAAACCTCAACTGCACCCGCGCCCCTTGTCTGCAAGCCGCGTTCAGGTCCCGCGTAGTCGCGCACTGCAAAATCCGCCGCCGCCGCTTTGCGCCGCGCAATCGCCTCGGTGCTGTTGCCATCCGATGAGCAGCCTGCAAGGGCCATTGCTGTAATAATGCATGTAAATGCCGCATGTTTCATCTTCTGATTCCCTCGTCGACCGCTGTGACCTTGTCATATCGGTCTGATCGCCTTTTCCATTCAACTCAAACTCCACAAGCCGCACCAACAACGCCCAATGGCGATGATGCATATCCGCCTGTAAACGTTTATCGCACCGGCGCATCTATAATTATAACGCACAGCACCGCTCTTTGGTTCCCTTTCCCAAAGCTTTACCTCCCGCCCAGACTTGCCGCCTGCCGTTCAGGGTTGCCGCATTTTCTTGAGTTCAGCATCCCAAAGCCGCCCCACAGGGACCTTGGAGAGCAAAACCGTTTGGGCAGAGGCTGAAATTCGCAGCATCTGTTCGCCGGGGGGGGAAATTTTTGGCCTCTGGGGACCCCGAACGGTTTTGCGCGGCCGTCCAATGCCGCCTGCGCCGCAAATTGCTTAGGAGAATCCGTTCACCCTGTTTGCCGTTTTTCGCCCTTGAATCTGCCCCCAAAACACGCTAATATATAGTGTTCACGACAGGTTCAGCGGGTGACCGCAATTTCAAGGAAGGGTAGTAACGATGAAAGAGTCCCGTTCTATCATGGGCTGTTTAGTCTGGGTATCCGTCTTTGCGGTTGCCGCCCTCGCCGCACCCCTCAAGGTCGTAACCGTCAGGACCGCCGCCGACAGCGAGGCGCCGGGTTACGAGAGCTTCCGCGCAATGGACGGCGACCCGCAAACAATGTGGCACACGTACTTTGGCTCGGGCGAACCGCGTCATCCCCACGAACTGCTGATCGACCTGGGCGAAGTTTACCCCATCGAGGGCTTCACGTACCTGCCCCGAAGAGACGGCAGTAATGGCACAATCGCCGACTTCGAGTTCTACGTCGCCCAAAACAAAACGGACTTCGGCCCGCCCGTCGTGAAAGGCCGCTTCGAAAACCGCAACGCCGAAAATGCCGTCAAGTTCCCACCCGTCCAAGGCCGCTGCGTCAAACTGCGTGCCCTTACTGAAGTCGGCGGCCGACCATGGACATCAATCGCCGAATTGCGACTCCTCTCTCCAAATGTCGCCTTCACCGCCGGCGAAGCATCCGGCATGATCTTCCCCGATCCGAAGAACGAAATCGAATGGGAGTATGAAACGCTCCGCCGCAACATCCAGAACCGCCGCCGCATCGCCTCCCATGCCGACCAGACCTTCCATACAGCCGCGCTCGTCCACGAGACGGACCGCGACCCCTTGGATATAGTCCTGCGTCGCACCGGAGTATTGCTGGACGACCTGGCCATGCCGGACGTCCCCGATCTCTCCCCGATGCAGCACGCCTGGACCGCACTCGTGCAGGAGCAGAACCGCACCGACCACGAGGATGTCGAAGCACGATTCGAACTCTTCAAGAAGGCCCTCCGGCTTCGCCGCACAATCGCCTTTTCAAACCCGCTGCTCAATTTCGATGAGCTGTTGCTCCTCAAGCGGCACCGAGCCACCTTCAACCACATGTGCGATCAGTATTACGGCATCAACGTACTGCCCGGCGGCGGCATCTTCGTACTCTCCGACCCCTTCGGACCCGAACCCGGCCAGCGCAATATCACCGCCGACTCCATCGTGCAGCGAGGCCGACTCAAGGGCGCCAAACTCGACTCTGGCTCCTTTCTCTCGCCCGACCTCTCCTGGGACGCCGCCACTGTCGTCTTCGCATACGTCGAGTGCCAGGGCGACACAGACCACCGCTACCACACCGACCCAACCCGCGGCCACTGGGCGGTAGGGCGATCCTACCACATCTTCAAAGTCAACATCGACGGTACCGGCCTGCAGCAATTGACAGACGGAACATGGAACGATTTCGACCCCTGCTGGCTGCCAAACGGCAGGATTGCCTTCATCACAGAGCGGCGGGGCGGTTATCTCCGCTGCGGACGCGTCTGCCCGACGTACACACTCTACGACATGAACTCCGACGGTACCGACATCCTCTGCCTCAGCCCCCATGAAACCAACGAATGGCACCCCAGCGTAACCAACGACGGCATGATCGTCTACACGCGATGGGACTA
>JAWLHD010000560.1:0-2910 GCA_041690555.1 Anaerohalosphaeraceae bacterium | reverse complement strand
ATACCGCTGCCCCAGTTCAGCGTCAAATCAAACACAACGGCCTCACTGGACCGGTTTGAGGTGTACGGCAAACCCCCCATTAGGCCCAATACCAATCTCCAGCCGGTCTTTGCCCGTCACCGTCTTTTCCTCGATTACCAGATCCGTCTTCGCCGTCCCGTCCCTGTAAACCTTTGCACGGTACGAAACACCTTCCTCCAGAAACTCCAGCCCCAGCCTGACTTCTCTCGCCTTGTCTGTGACGCCTCCAACGAACCAGTCCCGCCCCTTGCGCCTGGCGAATACCGCATGACTTTCCGGGTACCCCTCGATGAAACGAGTTTCATCCCACGTCGCAGGAAGAGCCTTCAAGAACTCCACCCCCGCAAACGCCCGCAGCCTGTCGTGTCGCTCCGCATAAATCTGAATCCCCGCCTCATAAACAACCGCCTGCGCCATCTGATACGCATACGATCCCAGCGACCGATCGAACTTCACCACCGTAAAGCTCGCCGGCCCCATGACATTCCTCACAAACGGAATAGTCAACTCGTTGGACGCCTTGGGAGTCCGCTTCTCCATCCCCGCGATCCCCTCCGCCGTCATGAAGTTCGGATACCGCCGCCGCTCGCCGCTGGGCAGCGTGCACCCATGAAACTCCAGCACCAACCCAAGCTCCGTCGCGATCTCCATGAAATAATCCCGCATCTGCAAACTCGCCTGCGTATCCTCGAAGTCGTTCGTCCGCCGCTCCCCGGTAAACGGATGATGATCGAAGAAATCCAGCTTCGCACCTCGCAGCCCCATTTCCGCAAAACGCTTCAGTGCCTTCTCCGCCTTGGCCCGCGTATTCAGGTCCGGCGTATAACCCCACCCGATGATCTCCACCCCGTTCTGGCGAGCATACTTCGTCGCCTCGGCCGCGTCGAACCGCCGCTCGAACCCCGCATCCACAAGATGATACTCCCATCCCATCTCCGCCGCAAAATCAATCCAGACCTTCGGCTTGTCCCTGTCCCCCGCCAGAAAGTCCCAGCTTGCCCGCCCCGGCTTGAGCCATTCGGCGTTCACAAGCTCCGGCTCCGTCGGCGGGTTCAGATTCTCTAACATCGTTGACTCCACGATCGCACCCAGAGCGCCGATGATCGCAACCCGCCACGGCGACTGAAACGGCAGAACCGTCCTCACCGGACCTTCCTGATCCATCGGAAAAGTAAACGCAAAACGCCGCCCTTCCCTGACGAAGTGCGGAAAGACATACGTCCCGTACGACGCCGCCTGCGCCATGAACACAAAATGCCTCTGCCCCTCCAACTCCGCCAGAACCGGAATCGACATCCGCCTGCCGTCAATCCGCCCCAACATCGTCTCGTAGCCGTAGTTGTTCGGATGGTTCTGCCCCCAGTACTTCACATCGCCCCCGCCGGCCAGCACAAACGCACTCGTCTCACCTGATATAGTGATCTGCCCGCTCCCGTCCAGCGCATAGCCAAACGCCACCCCGTCGTCATACGCCCGAAAGCGAAATCGTACCTCCTGCCCATCCTTCGCAAGCCGCAGCACCAGCTCATTTGCCCGGTTCACATAAGTAGAGCGCTTCCCCACCGGCAGAGTATACGTCTCATCGATCACCTGCCTGGCCTCGCCCGTCAGTGCCATCGCGCGGGTGAAATCCCCCCTGTCAGTAACGATCCCTATCGGGCTCTCTTCGATCACCGCCGCCCCGCCGCTCGTTACACCGAACGAGACCGTCCCCGCCGCCTCGTCGAACTTCACTGCCGCCGAGATGCCGCCCTTCGGAGAAGACACCACCCACTGTGCCGCACGGAGAGGATTACACGCACAAAAAACCACCAATGCAATTGCCGACACTACTCTTTTTTCAACGACCATCGCCCTTTCTCCTTTTCAAGAACCTCCTGCGTCCGCTTGCTGATGCTTGATTACCGCCCATTTGATATCAGTGGCGGTGCTCCGGCTGATCCCTTCCAATGCGTGTTTAACGTACCCAAAAGTTATCTGCCGGTCGCACCGCAGCGACACGACCCGCCTGTCTGGCGGCAGGTGCGCCAACTGCCGATCTATCGCCGCCGCAATCGCCAAAACCCTCGTCTCCGAGTCCTGTGCCGCCATAACCCCCGCACCCACCGCATACGCCACTTGCCCGCCTTCGTCGAACATGACCGTCACCGTCGCAAGCTGCTCGCCGTCGGCGGCCAAAGGCTCAGCTTCTGTAACCTTGTCCGGCACCTGCACCGGAAAATTCTCCGCCGTGATGAACTGACACACCAGCATGAAGAATATGATCAGCAGGAACACCACGTCGATAATCGGCGTCATGTTGAAACCGCCTCGGTCGTCCCGCCGCTCGTTCAGAATGTTCATACGCATATCCACCCTGGATCCGGCTCGTGCAAAGGCTCAGACTCAGTACGCTCCTTCTCCCGCAACACCGCTGCGCTGTCGCTGAGGCGGCTCTCGCCTGACTGCTCGGCGCTCGCTCGGACTCTCGGCCGCCAAACCCTCTTGGGCCGGCCCTGCCGGCATCTGAAACAGCAGTTCCTCTACTTCCAACGCCGCTTCGCTGATCAACGTCTCCACGCACGTCCGAAATATGCCGTGAATCGCAAGCGCAGGGATGGCAATCAACAATCCCCAAAACGTCGTCACGAGCGCAATCGATATCTTGGCGGCAAGCTGATCGTGAGGCGGCTGCCCACCCGCAACGCCCAGCACGTCAAAGGCCTGGATCATACCGAACACCGTACCAAACAAACCGACCATCGGTGCAACGTTGCCTATGATGCTGCACCACTCGACCTTCCGCAGCAGGTTAAACCCCTGCTCCTGAAGACACTCCGCCGCAATGTGGTGCAGACGCCCCGCGTCCGCCTGAAGACGCCGCGACTTGCCGAGCGTCCGCAGCAATGT
>JAWLHD010000559.1:0-2929 GCA_041690555.1 Anaerohalosphaeraceae bacterium | reverse complement strand
CGGCAGGGTCTGGGCGGCAAGGAGTTCGACTGCCTGAAGTTTCGCACGATGGTGCCGACCGCCGAGGACATGCAGGAGAAGCTGCGGGCTGCCAACCAGGTCGACGGGCCGCAGTTCAAGATTGAAAATGACCCGCGGGTCAACGCGGTGGGGCGGTTCCTGCGGGATACCAACATCGACGAAATTCCACAGTTCATCAACGTGCTTCGCGGCCAGATGAGCATGATCGGGCCAAGACCCTCGCCCGAACATGAAAACACCGGCTGTCCGCAATGGCGCTATGCCAGGCTGTCGGTCCGACCGGGCATTACGGGGCTCTGGCAGATATGCAGAACACGCGAGGAAGGCAGGGACTTCCAGGAATGGGTGCACTACGACACGACATACGTGCGCAAACTGTCGTTCCGGATGGACCTGTGGATATTCTGGAAGACGGCGCAGAAGCTTATCAACGGGTTTGTGGATCAATTCTGACGGCAGCGTTTTGCTGTGAGCGATTAGCTCCTGGTGAACAGTTCGTCCAGCAGGCGATCAGACACGAAGAGGATCCACAAGGATGAGCAGGATGTACAGGATGAAGGAGTGGAGAAGTCAAGCAGGCAAGCAGAAAGAAGACGAGAACAGGAAGTTATTAGCAGGGGACGGATATGGCAAGGGTGCGAATAAACTGGAAACTGATTGTTGTTCTGATTATTGCCGTGGCGGTGATGGGTGCGGCGGCGTTCGGTCTGCGCCAATACAATCGCAGTCAGCGGTCGGCCAGGGGCCTTACGGAAGGGCTGGCCGCCTATGAGGCCAAACAGTGGGATGCCGCGGCGAACGGCCTTGGCCGATACCTCGGTGTTGCGCCGGACGACGCGGAGATACTTAACAAGTACGCCGAGGCGCAGCTCAGACGCAGACCGGTCAAGTCGCCCAACATCAACCAGGCGATAAACGCGTACCGGCGGGTGCTGCGGCTGGACGACACCGAAGAGACGACCGCCCTCCGCAGGGAGGCCGCCGTGCAGCTCATCGGCGTGTACCTGCAGATGAACATCGCCAGCGAGGCGGAACTGATCGCCGCGCAGCAGCTTGAGAAGGGCAAGGACAACGAAGTACGACGCATGTTGGCGACTGCGCTGCTGAGGCAGCGCAAATTCACCGAGGCGGCGGCGGAACTTGATGCGATAATCAAGGACGACCCGTCCGAGGTGACGGCCTACGGCCTGATGGCCGAATTGGCCGAACAGCGCCCGCAGGAGGTCTCGCAGGGCGCCGAACACTGGTACGGCGAGGCGATCCGCAACAATTCCGATTCGGCGCATGCACTCATTCTGAGGGGTCTGTATTACCTTGCCAAGGATCGAACCAGCGAGGCGCTTGCTGATCTCGAGGCGGCCGAAGAAAAGGACCTGTCGCTTATCCGACTGCGGCTGACGCTGGCGGAGGCATTCCTCAGGGCCAATCGCATAGAGAAGGCCGAGACGCATCTGGCCGCCGCCAAGGCGCAGGACCCTTCGGAACTGAACGTGTGGATGACATGGGCCAATCTTGCACTGCGTTCGGAATCGGCTGAGATGATACGGCAGGTGGCCGACGAGGGGCTGGCGTCGCTCGGACAGGAAGCTATTTCGTTTCTGCCGGTCGCGACGGAGCTGTACGTGCGTGCGGGCGAATACGAAAAGGCCGCCGAATGCATCGATCAGTTCAGGAAGGGTGATGGCGAGTCGTCCATGATCGCGTTTCTCATGGGGCTGGCGGCCGAGTACCAGGGGCTCTGGGCGGACGCCCTGACGCATTACCGGCAGGCCGCCGATCTCGGCATGACGTCGGAGCAGGTGCAAATGAGGATCGCATCAACGCTGGTGCGGGTGGGCGACAAGGTGTCGGCGATTTCGCAGTTGCGAAGCCTGCTCAACAAGAACGAGACCGCCTATCGAGCACGGGCGCTGCTGGCGAGGCTGCTCGCCGACGAAGGCCGATACGTCGAGGCCGCCGAGCACGGCAGGACGCTGACCATGCAGAGGCCCACGCTGGCGGAGGGGCACTTGATAAACGTCCAGGCAAGAATACGCCGGTTTGCCGCAGAGAGGACGCCGCAGGACAGCCCGATGTGGGATGTTGTCGACAGCGACTTGAAGCGGCTCGACGAGGCCATGCCTGATACGATGAGCATTAAGGTGATGATGGTGTATGCCGCAATGCAGCGGGGGCGCATGGATCGTGCTCACGAGATCATCGACTCGCTCAAGGTGCAGTATCCCAATGAGATGCAGCCGCGGCTCATAGAGGTCGAGGTGCTCGTCGCCGCCAAGCAGACCGAGCAGGCAATCGCGACGCTTGACGCGGTCATCCGGGACTTTCCACAGTCGATGCTGGCCGTTTCGTACATGGCCAATATGTTAGCCGCCCGGGGCGATTACGACGGGTGCGAGAAACTGGTGAGCGACGCACTCGCCCGCGCCGAACGGCGGGAGGACGTGCGGTCGCTGAACCTGCTGCTGGCCGACGTGTACGCACGAAGCAATCGCATTGACAAGGCGACCGAACTGATGGCCGACGCATCGCAGCAGATGCCCAACGACGTGCCCGTGATGCGAAAACTGATGGGCTACAAGAGGAGCCTTGGCCAGACCCAGGGCCTTCAGGAACTGGTCGACCGCATAAAGGAGGTCGAGGGCGCTCAGGGGTGGCAGTGGCGTTATGAGCAGGCGGCGCTGTGGTATTCGCTCGATCAGGCGGCATTCAATCAGCAGTGGCCCCAGGCCGTGGCACTGCTCAGAGAGAACATCGCCGCGAATCCGGAAGACCAGTCGAGCCGGCGTCTGCTGGCGGCCTGCTATGAGCGGGCCGGGCGGCAGCACCTGGCGATCTCCGTCTATACGCAGGCGCTGGAGCGGGCCCCCACGATATTTACGGGGATGTGCCCCCCGTGGCAATGCTTTAC
>JAWLHD010000558.1:0-2941 GCA_041690555.1 Anaerohalosphaeraceae bacterium | reverse complement strand
TTCGAGAGAAGATTTATTTGTAACCTTTTCTAAGGAGGCCATCATGAAGTTTGTGCGATTCCCTGGAGTGTTTTTGCTGTGCGTTGTCGTGCTTGCCGTGTCCGGATGCAAGGAGGCGCAGATGTCCAACGGTCTGGACATGGGTCTTGGGCGGCTTCACATGCTGTCGGACGCGCAGACGCGTTCGATCAGCCCGGAGAACTTCACCGGCGAGAAGGGCAAGGGCGGCATGGCGACGGAGGGGACCGGTTCGCATGCGGCGCGGGAGATGGGTCAGGGGTGGAAGGTTTCGCCTTCGATAGTGGTCAAGGCGGGGACGACGTTTACGCTTGCGGAGATACAGGGGCCGGGAGCGATTCAGCACATCTGGATGACGCCGACGGGCAACTGGCGATACTCGATCCTGCGGATGTACTGGGACGGCGAGAAGGATCCGTCGGTGGAGGTTCCGGTTGGGGACTTTTTCGCGAACGGCTGGGGGAAGTTCGAGCAGGTCAATTCGTTGGCGGTGTGCGCGAATCCGGGCAGCGGGTTCAACTGCTACTGGCCGATGCCGTTCCGCAGGAGCGCGCGGATTACGTTCGAGAACATCGACACTCGCGACATGGTGCTGTACTACCAGATCGACTATACTCTGACGGATGTGCCGAAGTCGGCAGGGTATCTGCACGCGCAGTTTCGGCGGACGAATACGGTGCCGGATATGGAGGACTACACCATAGTCGACGGGATTCGCGGCAAGGGGCACTACGTGGGTACGGTGATGTGCTGGGGGTCGAATTCGCCGGGCTGGTGGGGCGAGGGCGAGATCAAGTTCTTCATGGACGGGGACAAGGATTTTCCGACGATCTGCGGTACGGGTACGGAGGATTATTTCTGCGGGTCGTACGGTTTCGTGAAGCCGGGCACGGACGACTACATGGCGTTCAGTACGGCCTATGCGGGGATGCCTCACGTTTATGCGGCGGAGAGCAATGCGCTCAAGCAGCCGCGCTTCGGGCTGTATCGGTGGCATATCGTTGATCCGGTGCGATTCGAGAAGGACCTTCGCGTTACGATGCAGGCTTTGGGGTGGCAGTCGGAAGGGCGGTATCTGCATTTGAAGGACGATCTTTCGAGTGTGGCGTTCTGGTACCAGACGGAGCCGCATGCGCCGTTTCCGAAGCTGCCGGGCAGGGACGATCTGGCGATCAGGTGGTGATTGCGACGGGGTGTGCGAGTCTTGCTGAGGGCAACAGGAGGGGGCGACTCTCGGAACGCCGGGAAGCAGGGCATGCCTTGGCACACGGGCAGGAGCAGGGCACGTTCTGGCCCTGGACACGGGCAGGATGCCCATGCTGCGTTCTGGCGTGAAAATCCTTTACCGTGCGGGTCATGGCGGTTATATTCGCCGCTCGCCGCGGGCGTTTTGGGTCGGCGGTGCTGTTGACGGACACTTATGGCGGATATGATCGTTACAATCGACGGGCCGGCGGGGGTTGGCAAGAGCACCGTTGCGCACATGCTTGCCGAGCGGCTTGGCGCGGCTTTTCTCGATACGGGGGCGATGTATCGGGCTCTCACTTGGGCGGCGCTCGATCGGGGCGTGGATCTGACCAATGCGGAGAAGGTGCTGGAGGTGCTGCGGGGGTCTGAGTTTGACTTCAAGGCGGACGGTGCGGAGATGAGGGCTTTTGTCGACGGGCGGGATGTCTCGGGGGCGATCCGCAGTCCGGAGATAACCGGGCAGGTTCGACATGTCGCGGGGGCGCCTCCGCTTCGGGCGGCGCTGGTTGAGATGCAGCGGGCGTTCGCGGCCGGGCAGAAGGCGGTGGTTACCGAAGGGCGGGACCAGGGTACGGTGGCGTTTGCGGACGCGCGGTACAAGTTTTTTCTGAGGGCCGACGTGGACGAGCGGGCGAGAAGGCGCAAACTCCAGCTTGCCGGCAAGGGGGTGGATGTCGATATACAAAAGATACGCGAAGATATGATCGAGCGGGATGCGTCGGACGAGAACCGCTCGACAGGGCCGCTCGTACCGGCGGAGGACGCGGTGATAATTGACGCGACTGATCTCGACGCGGCGGGCGTCGTCGAGGCGATGATGAAGCATATTGAAGGGGAGCAGCATGGCAAGTGAAGGCGCCGAGCCCCTGATCAAACGCCTTTGGCACGGTCTGGCGAGGATCATGTGCACGGCGGTGGTGTGCACGCTGTGCCGCGTTTGGGCATACGGGATGAAGAACGTGCCGCGCAAGGGTCCGCTTCTGATTCTGTGCAGTCACCAGAGTTACCTGGATCCGATCTTTGCGCAGTCGTGGGTTTTGCGGAATTTTCATTTCGTGGCGCGGGAGTCGCTTTGGGATTCGAAGGTGATGGGGGGTTTGCTCAACACGCTTTTCGTGGTGCCGATCAAGCAGGGTGCGGGTGATATCGGGGCGATGAGGAGGATTATAGCCAAACTCAAGGGCGGCTGCGCCGTATGTTTGTTTCCGGAAGGCTCGCGGACGTGGGACGGCAAGGTCGACGAGGTCAAGCCGGGTTTCGGTCTGATCAGCCGGCGGGGGCAGGCGGACGTTGTGCCGGCGGTTCTGGAAGGCGCCTACGAGTGCTGGCCGCGGACGCAGAAGTTTCCGAAGATTCGCAAGGTTAACGTGATGTTCGGGGAGCGGATATCGTATGAAGAGATCGAACGGCTCGGGGATCGCGAGTTTGCGCGCGTTTTGACGGACAAGCTTCGGCGGATGCACAATGAATTGAGAGAGAAGATGGGCCGACCGCCGTTTGATTACAGCGGGGCAAGCATTCCGGACCAGAAGGTTTCCGTTGATGCGGGTCCGACATTGGCAGAGTGAGGCCGAATTGGAAGTATTTGTCGCGGAAAAATGCGGGTTTTGCCTTGGTGTCAAGAACGCCATTACATTAGCGAAGGAGACGCTGACGCGGCAGGACGTGGTTTACA
>JAWLHD010000557.1:0-2954 GCA_041690555.1 Anaerohalosphaeraceae bacterium | reverse complement strand
ATCTGCTGTTTCCGGGGGGGACGGTGGGCGGGTATCTTCTTCATTCTTGTCTTGGTTATTCCGATTGCTTTCGCTCTTCTTATCCGATGGCGGAATCGGTGAAATCACTTCCGGCTGACGCTGGGCGGATCTATTCGAGGCGGTATTGCCGTAACAACCGACAAACTGAGCCCGAACTGCCGCATCCGACACGCTGCCCTCTCGGATCGGGCAAAGGGGGATCTTGACCACGAATGGCTCCGGATGCTCGTCCGCCAGGCGGACGACCGCCGTACCGATGGGCAGTGTATTAAGCGCCTCTTTCTGCTCATCGGTCAGGTTCATCGCCCCGGCAATTGCCTGGACATCGGAACGCAGCTTCTGGCTCAACGCAAGCGTCGCGTACGAATTGGCGAACGCCACCTTGCTCAGCAGCGATGCGGATTGGTCCACGAAGACATAGCCGAGACCGTACTGACGGACCATTCGAATCGAGGTCTCCAGGACCGATTCCTTGGACTCGGTGGACTTCTTCAGCAGCAGGTTGTGCGCCTCTTCCAGGATGATCACGTTGGTCAGTTGCTTCTGCGGACCCTGAGCGAGACGGTAGCGGTACAGGTACAACGTCAGGGCCTCTGAGAACATTACCCTGTCGGATGCGCTCGATAATCCATCCATCTCCAGGACGACATTGTGGTCCAGGAGCTCGGCGACATGGCTGTTGTCCTGCGTGCTCAGGACAGCGCCGAACTCGCCGTAGGTCATGCCCAGGAGGATCCTCTCCGCCGAGGCCTGCCACATCCCCGCTCTGCCTTTGAGCTTGACGGTACGCAGCCAGACGAGCAGATCCTGAATCGTCGGCCAGCCGGTCTGCGTCTCGTCGAAGACGCCGAACTGCGAGTACAGGTGATCCAACCCGGCGACAAGCAGGCTGATGACACCCTCTCCACCGAGGTAGGCCGAGGCAATCACATCGACAGCCAGCTTGATCCAGAGGTGCGGCTCACAGCCCGCCGGCGGGATCAAGGGATTGAACCGAAAGGGCGCCACATCCCGACCGATCGTGAACACGCGCAGGCCTTTGTGACGACTGACCAGGTCGCGATACCCGCGCTTCCAGTCCAGGGCCAGGACCTTGATCCGTGAACCGATGATCCCTTCCATGAGCACGAATGTAAGGTTCGTCTTGCCTGAGCCGCTTCTGCCGGCCACCAGGATATGCTCTTTGAGTCGGTCGCTTCGCAGGTAGAACGGGTACAAATCATGGCCACCATAGGACACAATCCCCAGTCGGATGTTGCCGCTCCGGGCGAACTGCTTCGACGGCGGCGGGAACGGCGAGCGGTCCGGCTCGTAGCTTTTGCCGAGATGTTTGGCGGCCAAGAGCTCGAGCGTCTGCTCGATGTCGGCCTTACCACTGGCGTCGGATTCGGCCAGATACGCCGACCACAACCGATCGATCTTGCTGCCGAGAACGGGTTTGAGTTGTCGGCACAGCTCCTGGATGCGGGTGATCAAGGGGCATCACCCTCGCTATCCTCCAGGATCGAGACCTTCCGGTAGGCCGATAGATACTGCTGGGCGTTCTCCGGCAGTTGCAGTCTCAACCGCGAGACGTCCCGCCACAGATTGACGCGTTCGGCGCGCTGCTCCATGTAGAGATCGTTCATCCTCTTGCTGACCGCGTACTCGACCTTGCCATCGGTTGGACCGTGGTAGCCTTCGTGCCGATAGAGGCAGTTGATGGCCTCACACTTGGACCATTCGAGCTCGTAGATGTTCTTGTCATAGACCTCATAGCGCCTGCGAATCTGGCTGATGACATCGTCCAGACCGAGACCAGCGGTGTGCTTTCTGTCAGAGATCAGGGCCATCTCGGGCTCCGATTCAGGGATCGCCAGGTACCCTCTTCGGATCACCTGCTCGACCGTCTGCGGTTTCCAGTAGCTACGACTCTGGTTCAGATCCGAGGTGAAATCGTACGAGGAACCGGGTACGAATCGCACCTCCAAAGGTGCAGCGGAGCCAGACAGATCGTAGGACACGAAGCGGCCTGCTGCGTAGAAGTACGGTACATATCCAGGGCCCAAATGCGGCCTGCCTTGCGTCTGATTCGAGTACATTTTGCCACCTCAAAGCTACTCCTCTGAGGTGGTAAAGACGCACTCCTTTATATGTGTTACCCTTTTGGAAGCCACCCACGGGTGACGACGGCGTGCGGGCCCGGACGCGCAACCTTTAAGAACTCAGCCGCCTCCCTACCTTGCGGAGGTGATCCCTATGAGCAAACGAAAAGACCGCATCGTCCGCCTCATTGAACTCGATGCACGGGCCCGGGTGGCGGCACTGGCGAACAGTTATCCACATGCCCGCCCCGAGGAGCGGGAGGAAATCATGGCCGGGATCCAGTTCGAGCGGTGGCTGGCCGATACCTGTGCATTTTGCCTGGAGAAGGACTGAGGCTGTTAATATGGGGCGTCATTCACAGTCACCTTTCCGTTCGCATTTATGCTGGAAACCTGAACATGTGAATGCCTTCTTCGCTCCTAAGTCCTTTTCAATCCTCAATCTTTCACCCTTCCAGAGACCGTAACTCTGAACGACTCCTATTTGGCCTTTCCTGGCTCGATTCAGCCCTTCCACAGCCTCTATCTCGATCTTCACTACCACCCCTCCGTTGGCGCCTGCGGCCACGTTATCCACAATCACCAAGCCCCTGTGACGGTGCCTGTTCCGCCTGTTTCGCCGAGGCACGATAACATCTCTCATAGTAAATCCGGGCACTCTGTGAGCCTCTGACTCTCGTACCTTTATATGCTCTGATTCTCAGATTCCCAACCCTTTCCCACAGTCTAACTCCTTGTAATAGCTAACCTTGTGAGACTCCTGTCCCCATAGATTCCCACGAAGCCCGATCTCTTCCCTCCAGGCCCTCCTGACACCCACCACCCACTGGCTCCCTGCCCCCTCTGCCG
>JAWLHD010000556.1:0-2957 GCA_041690555.1 Anaerohalosphaeraceae bacterium | reverse complement strand
GCTTGCATTCGACACGAACTGTGTCTTGGCGGTGATCGCTTCGTCGTTGACGCCCAATACAACAGTCGCTTCGATATCGTCCTTCGCCGGCACCGTAAGCACCACCTTGGAAGCTCCGGCCTTCACGTGATCGCCGTAACCGCCCTTTGGCGATTCCTTGGCCCGGAAAATACCCGTCGACTCGACGACGATCTTCACGCCCATGTCCTTCCAGGGAAGTTCCGCCGGGCTCTTCACCGCTACAACTTTGATAACCTTGCCGTCGATCACCAGCGCATCGTCTTTCGCCTCAACTGTGCCCTTCCACTTGCCCATTACAGTGTCGTACTTGAAAAGGTGCGCCAGGCTCTTGGCATCCGCCAGGTCATTGATCGCTACCAGATCCAGATCACCCTTGCGTTGAAGCAGAATCCGCGCCACCGCCCTGCCGATTCGACCGAAACCATTAATTGCAACCTTTGTTGCCATCGAACTCTCCTTTTGCCTTAGTTTACAGACACTTACACGTTGTACTTTGTACACGCCGCGCATACTGTGAGCGGCCCATTACTTTATGAATCGAAATCCAACCTGTCAAGCATTTATTCAAAACGGCATGGTTTGATATGCCGCATAGTTGTCAGAACGTAAGTGCTTGAAACAAATAGCTTTAAATCATGACACCTGCCATAGGGTTCCAGGTTGCAATACAAATCCGCCGGCCTCGTCCTCATATCCTGCACGGATCGGCCGATCGACTGCTACAGACTGTCGGCAAGAATCTCGGTCAATTCCTCGGAAGTCAGTGTGATCGGATTGGCCTTCATGCTGCTGGCCTGACGCGCCTTTTCCACTGCTTCGCCGACAAGGTCGCGCGTAACGCCAAACGACGCCAAGTGCGCAATCGCCAGGTCCGACGCCAACAGCTCGACCCAGTCCGCCCCATCATCTGCCGTCGCCGCCGGGCTGCCCGTAAGGATATGCCCGATACGATCATATCGTCCCAGAACTGAGTTCTGCGGATCGCGCCCCCGCAATGCCCGGACATTCGCCCGCATCACCTGTGCAAGCAGACGCCCGCAAATAGCGCCGTGCGGCGCGCCCGTCATCCCGCCCAATACACCTGCAAAACCATGAACCGCACCCAGCCCCGCATTAGCCAGCGCAAGCCCCCCGAACAGGCTCGCCGCCGCCATATCTTCGCGTGCGCTCATGTCGTCGCCGTTTGCGCATGCCCTCCGCAGAGACCTCGCCGCCCGCATCATGCCCTCCACACATATGCCGTCCGTCAGCGGGTTCGCCCGGCACGACACGTACGGCTCGATCAACTGCGTCAGTGCGTCCATCCCCGTCGATGCCGTTAGTTCCGGCGGCATCGATCGAGTCAGATCAGGATCGATGACCGCCAACCGCGGCAGCATGCTAACACTCCGCATGCTGACCTTCACTTGCCTGTTCGGAACGGATAATACCGCATTGCGGGTCACCTCTGAGCCCGTCCCCGCCGTCGTCGGCACGGCAATGCAAGGCGCTGCTGTCGCCTTCAGAGGCCTGCCGTCCCCCACAACCTCCAGGTACTCCATAACTGAACCACGGTTTGTCAGGAGCGCCGCCACTGCCTTTGCCGTGTCGATCACGCTGCCGCCGCCGATGCCCACAACCACATTGCAGCCCGCCGACCTCGCATGGTCAACCGCCTCAGCCAATACTTCTACCGAAGGCTCACCAGACACCGAATACCGCTCGGCGGCGATCGCCCCCAATGAATCCGGCACAACGCTGTGGCGCTCCGCTTTAGACCCCGTAACCACAAAAGCCCGCGATCCAAACGACCGCACGTGCGCTGCCAGTTCACACGAAGCGCCGCACCCGAAAATGATTTGCCCCGCCGTCGCAAATTCAAACTTCATCAGCTCGACTCCCCCGCCCCACTCTATGACGCCGCCGTATCCCAACCCTCTTCGCCGGGCCAGATGTTCTGATACTTGATCGCCGACCGCGGCTCAGCCATCATATCTGCAACCGTGTCGCGCCACTTCGCATAGTGTGCCGTTTCTTTGTGCCTCGCCGGATCATCCTCCGTGCGATAGACCTCCACCAAGACAAATCGCGTAGGGTCGTCCGACTGCTGAATCACATCAAACCGCGCAATACCCGGCTCCTGAACGCTGTTGCGGGCGTTCTCGACTGAAGCCGCCTTAAACGCCTCAACACAGTCCGCCTTAACGCGAACAAAAACATGTACAACCAGCATACCATCTCCTTTCCTTCCATGAAACTCTAATGCATTATTAACAGCCGCCGCAAAACCGGCACTAACCCCTGGGCAGCGAAACAACAAACCGGCTGCCTTTGCCTGGCTCCGATTCAACCCAGATTCTGCCTTTGTGCCGATCCAGAATACGCCGAGCAATAGTCAAACCAAGCCCCTCCCCCTCGCTGCTGCCGGGCTCGAGCCTGTGAAATATCTCGAAAATCTTCTGCTGGTGCTCGCGTGCAATCCCCCGACCATTGTCTTCCACGCAATAGACAACCCGGTCCTCATGCAGTTCGGAAACCGGGGCATAAACGCCGCCCTGCGCAGCGATCCAGTGCTGAATGAGGAGGTCCTTCTCGGACGACCCCCACGCCTCCATCAGGGCGCGCTGCTGGAAATCCTGTTTGACCCTGTAGAGATTCCAGCCCAGCGATGCCCCCAGAATGACGGTCCATGCCGCCAAAAACGCCATTGTATGGTGTCCGCCGGAGCCGTATCGGCAGGTCGGCTGTATGGGCTTTTTCATTGTGCTCCTGACTGAATTAGTTGGCGCAGGCCCCGCCTTGTACATTGCTGCGCCATGGCCGCAGGGCGCGCAACACTATAAGGGAGAGGCTCTTAGTATGACAGCGCTATAAGAATTCGATCTCTCTTGCTTTGGCCGTTTTCCTTCGGCTGGCGTAGGACGCCTCGTTGCGCTGCTGATAGTACTCACATACAT
>JAWLHD010000555.1:0-2963 GCA_041690555.1 Anaerohalosphaeraceae bacterium | reverse complement strand
GACAGCGCGAAGTAGAAGACGAATTTCGTCAGCCAGGCGGTGGCTTCCTCGGGAAAGAACCCGCTGCGCCCGGCCCCGTAGCCCAGACCGATGATCAGGAAGAACGGCAGGGTCTGGAGGAAAATGCTCAGCATGGCGTGCCTCGTAGCAGGTTCCCGCCCGGCGTCAATCTTGGGGTATGGCTCGTTGGACAAATCCGAGAGGTCTCATCGTTATCGGCCAGTCAAGTCGATTGATGGATTCGTGGAGTCTTGCGTTTCACCGGAGTTGATGGCTTCACTCATGCACATGACCGCGTTGAAGAAGGTGTTTCAGCAAGTGTCTTGATAATATGAAAATCTTTGTCTGGGGAGAACACACACGCTTGATCGTCTGGCCATATGGCCTCATACGTCCTTTCAACCACCCAGCCACTGCCGACCCTGCTCGGTTGAACGAAGGTGCCGCCCGATATGCAAGAAGAGTCACAGTAAATACCTCCCGTCCACTATCTCATTAAGGAAGACCGATGACCCTCGCCATCGTGGCCAATTCTCTGAATGAGCCATCGGAAACTTTCATCCGGGCACATGTGAGGGAAATCGCACCTGGTCGGACGGTTGTCTTATGTCAGGATGGTAGTGGCGTAGAGGATCTAACGGTGCCTGTGTTGTCGGATATCCGCGGCGCCGTTGCACCGAGCAACTTCCGGAAACGATTATCACAATTGCAAAACCGTATTTTACGGCCTTTTCTTGATCCAAGCCTGAGAGGAGGGCAAGAACAACGCGTACAGCGCTTTCTGAAATTGCACGGCGTAACAGTCGTGCTTGCGGAGTTCGGCCAAAACGGAAGCCGGATGAGAATTGCCTGCAAGCGAGCAAGAATCCCGCTCTACGTCTATTTTCACGGGTCCGACGCAACGAGAGTAGCACAAAAGAGCCGCTGGCGACGCGCCTACCGGAACCTGTTTCGCGACGCGAAAGGCGTTATCGTACCATCGGGATTTCTGGCGGATCGGTTGCAAGAACTCGGTTGTCCAAGAAACAAGTTGCACGTGGCACCACACGGGATCGACCCAACGAGTTTCAAGGAGAGCACACACAGCCAGGGTAAATTGATTGCGATCGGTCGGCTTGTAGAGAAAAAGGCCCCGCATCTCACTATCAGGGCATTTGCTGCGGTACGCCGCTACCACCCGGATTGCACTTTGGACATCGTAGGTGATGGCCCGCTCCGCGGCATGTGCATTGAGGAGATAGAGCGTTTAGGGCTCGGCGAAAGCGTTCGCCTCCACGGTGCGCAATCTCCGGAATATGTGAAAAGCTTGCTCAATCACGCGGCGGTGTTCGTTCAGCATTCGGTTACGGCAAATGATGGTGATATGGAGTCATTTGGCATCTCACTGGTAGAAGCTATGGCGAGCGAGATTCCGGTGGTCGCTACTGACCACAACGGCTTTTCCGAAACGGTAATCCATGGTGAGACAGGATACCTTGTCCCCGAATACGACGTGGAAGGAATGAGTGCGATCATTCATGCACTTCTAGAAGATCCTGATCAAGCCAAGCGTCTGGGTCGCGCGGGACGAGCACGAGTTGAAGAGTATTTCACAACTGAACGCGCAACCTCTCGGCTACGCGAGATCATGGCGCTGGCTTAGGTGTTATTTCCCTGCAGGAAGATCAGGCTCCAAGCACTAAATTTTTCGTTTCAAAGGAACCGCAGGAGCCAGTGCCGAGGCACATCTATAATCAGTCGCAGACGCCGAAGCCAGATATCTTTTGGACTTGGAAACTGAGGATTTCGTCCTGCCATGCGCGCGAGACCTCGATCTGCTGAAAGCAATATTGAAATTTTGGACGTTATTAAAGGTCCCAAAAGGTCTTCTAAGTTATCAATGCGTCTCTTGTTTTTCGTGAAATGCCTGTGCAACTGAGTGCTATGAATAATTCTGGGCGCAGAAGAATACGTTTTCCACCGGTACAAGTCTCTGTATTTCATGAGATTATACTCCGTTGGCAACGTCGCAATTCGGAGGTCGCTATCCCATAACAATTCACGTAGGACAGCTTGATCTCTTGCCAGCTTGCTTTCACGGACTGCGGCGCTCCAATTCTTGAGAAGGTCGATCACTTCGGGAGTGCGCCGGCAACCAACCACGCCACTATTAAATTGCGGGAAAGCGTTGGGCAGCGTTTTGCGCCAGAACGTATGACACCGCTCCCCGTTGCGGACAGGATCATGGGCCATGGCCATGTCGAAACGATCCAGAACCTCGAACACGTCGCGGATATCGGCGATCACAAAGATATCGGCGTCAAGATAGAGCGTCTTGTCGAAACGGCTGAGAATCATGGCATCTATCTTAGACCTGTGCCACGGATCCTCCAGCTGATGGATGCGGTCGAAGACGGGCATCTGCGCGGTCTGATCCGTGAACAGATCTACCTCCAGCCCCGGACAGCTCTCCTTGACCGATTGAGCGGCGCGCTCGGCCAGTTCCGTATAGTTCTTTCCGGTCGTGGCGAAGATGACTCCGATCGTTTCGTTCATTGGCGATGTCTCTCGATATGCGCCGCAACGCCATCGCGTCATGCAGGCGACGAGCCTGATTTCGCTATTGGGCCGGTGCCAAGCGCAACGGGATTAATGGCTTGAGCAGCGGCGCGCGGCGGGCCTCGTCGCCCTCCAGAGAGAGGACGAAGATGGGCCACTGGTCGCCGCGCGCCGCCGGGGCCGAAGGGTCAGCCTTCGGCGGGTTCATCGGTGATTTCCTCGCCGGTGGTCTGGTCGACCATCTTCATGGCGAGCCGCACCTTGCCGCGATCGTCGAAGCCCAGAAGCTTGACCTTCACGTCCTGACCTTCCTTGAGCACGTCGCTGGGATGGTTCAGGCGGCGGTTCTCGATCTGGCTGACATGCACCAGCCCGTCGCGCTTGCCGAAGAAGTTCACGAAGGCGCCGAAATCGACGATCTTGAC
>JAWLHD010000554.1:0-2971 GCA_041690555.1 Anaerohalosphaeraceae bacterium | reverse complement strand
CCAGGTGATCATCTTACCCGACTCCGCGGCCATTCGGCCGAGCACCCCCGCCATTGTCGCCTTTGCACAGCGTTCCGTCTCGTTGTACGGCTTATTGCTTCTGATTGCATCGAAAAGCAGTTGATGCTCGGCCTGATAGGCATTGCACTGCGGTCCTTTGTACTCCCATATCCGGTCGACTGCCGTCTGATTGTGGCCTTTGAATATCCGCGGCTGCGCAATACCCTCTCCCAGGACCGCCGAGCCGGATGTGCCGTGTATGATGTCGCCGAAGAAACCCCAGCAGCCGTCCATGTGCCGCCCCTGTGCGAAGAGTCGTGTGCCGTCCGGGAAGGCATATTCGACGGCGTAATGGTCAAACAACTGATCGGGTACCTTTCGGACCTCGCGACCTCCCTGCCCTTGCGCCGAGACCGGCCAGGCATCCTTGCACCAGCAGCATACATCGATATTATGAATAAGCCAATCCAGAATGAAACTGCCGTTGAGCCAGGTGAAACAGTTATAATTGCGGATCTGGTGCGCCATTTCGGTTTCGCCGGGCTGTATTGGCCTGAACCCAACCGGCCCATGCTGGCGATAGGCCCAGCAGGTGATCAGATCGCCGATCATGCCTTCGTGCAGCTTGGCGACCGCTTCTTCGAGCGGCTTGTAGTGCCGCGACATCAGCCCGCCGGCTATTTTCAGGTTCTTGCCGTCAGCCTCTCGGCCGGCCTCAAGCACACTGTGAATACCGGGTACATCAACGGCGAATGACTTCTCCATGAAGACATGGCAGTTCTTGCCGACCGCATACTTAAGATGCAGTGGTCTCCATGCCGGCGGCGTAGCGAGAATCACCACCCCGCCCGGCGCCACGCAGTCAATTGCCTTCCTGTAACCGTCCATCCCTATGAACTGGCGTTCTTTGGGCACGTCCACCTGCGAGGCGAAGCTCTGCGAGATGTAGCCCAGGCTGCCCGCCAATCGGTCCTCGAACACGTCGGCAAGCGCCACCAGTTTCGTGGGCCCGGCAGTGCTCATCGCGTCCGCGGCGGCGCCCGTGCCTCGGCCTCCACAGCCCACCAGTGCAATCTTAATCGTATTGTCCTCGCCCGCGTGCACGGCGGCACTCATGGAGGCAAGCGAAACAGCCGCCAGGGCTCCACCAGTATGTTTGAGGAATTCACGACGGCAAATAGTACCTTCAGAGTCTACCAGCTTATTCATCGCACATGCCCTTTCTTTAAACTCCACCAAAAGGCGACCTCAACCATGATAAGATCTTGACAGGACTATTATATCAATTTGCCGAGGCGGTGCAATCGGAGGAAGTGTGATCTCAAAAAGCCGACTAACGCCTCATTGTGCGATGATTGTCGATATGCGGAAAACCGGCAGAAGCAGTGCAATGGCAATCGTTCCTATGATGCCGCCCATGATCATGACCATCAGCGGCTCAATAAGACTCGTTGCGGTTCGTATGGAGTTGGCAAGCTTCTTCTCGTAGAAGATAGATACTTTGTCTGCAACCTGCCCGATCTGTCCCGACTTTTCACCGGCGCGAAGCATCTGGATTATGCCGGGGGCGACGAGATCCGAATGCGGCGCCAGAACGATGGAGTCGGAAAGCTGATAGCCGTCGCGGATCTTTCCGTCTGCGGCGGCCCAGAGACTCTGGAAATAATAATTGTCGCACGAGATCTTCATTACTTCGAGTGCATCGAGCAGGCTGACGCCGGTGTTGACCATAGTCGCCATGATTCGCATGGAACGGGTGAGAACGGCATCTATGAACATCGTCCCGAAAATCGGTGTGTGAACGAGCATCCAGTCGAGCGTCTTGCGGCCTGTTGTCGTCTGCTTCCAGACGCAGAAGAACATGCCCAGGCAGATCGCAACGGTTATGGCGATCGTCATGAATTGCATGTTGCCCAACAGCGAACTGAAGCTGACAAGCACCTGTGTGAGCCTCGGCAGTGCGGCGCCTCGCGATTCATAAATCTTGGTAAAGCGCGGCAGGACGAAAAACATCAGGGAGCCCGTTGCGGCGACGGCCATCATAAGCATGACAAATGGATAAATCATTGCGCCTTTAACCTGCTTGCGCGTGTCCGCGTCCGCATTTAGATAGCCACTGAGAATCTGCAGCATATGAGCCATATTGCCCGACGCCTCGGAGGCCTTGACCATGCTGACGTACATGGAATTGAAGATCCTCGGATACTGGGCAAGTGCCGAGGAAAAATTGTCGCCGCCTTTGATGCGATCTGCAACATTCTGGATAACCACTTTTGTCATTCCTGGCCGTGTCTGCTGAGCAATGGCTTCCAGCGCGTCTGAGAGAACAACACCGCTGTCCAGCATAACGGAAAGCTGAGTCGTGAATAGTATGAGTTCAGACGACTTCATGCGAAAGTTCGACACAACAAGGTCACCTCTTCTCTGTTCGATGATCTGACTCTGAGTGTTCATCGCCAAAGTTCCATTAGCCGGTAAGGTTGCTGACTCTGAGTACTTCGTCAATGGTGGTTATTCCCGCCTTTACTTTTTCGAACCCGTCCAGGTGCAACGGGTTCATACCCGCAGTGCGTGCGGCTGTTCTAAGGGCTTTGAGGGTGGAGTCCTGCGCGATCATATCGAGGATTTCGTCGTCGGGTACAAACAGTTCGTGTATCGCAATGCGCCCGAGAAACCCGGTATTCCGGCATTTGCGGCAACCGATGCCGCGATAGAACTTGTCTATGCCCGACGTGCAGTTCTCGGCGATTTTGCGCACGGCGTGCGGCGCTTCATATTCTTCCTTGCAGTTAGGGCATATTTTCCGCACGAGCCGCTGTGCGAGTACTGCGATCAGGGACGCACTGACCAGGTAAGGCGGCACGCCCAGATCAATGAGTCGCGTCACGGCGCCCGGCGCATCGTTGGTATGCAGGGTCGACAGCACAAGATGACCCGTAAGAGCCGCCTGAACGGCGATATTGGCTGTGTC
>JAWLHD010000553.1:0-3003 GCA_041690555.1 Anaerohalosphaeraceae bacterium | reverse complement strand
ATCTGATTGACGAATGGCTCGATGGTCTTCAGGCAAACCCGCGGGTCTTTCAACTCGCAAACGTGCGCACGGGCAGGATCGAGAAACGCTTCGACTGGAAGCGAAAACGCTACAGTGCCGACCTGCCCTGGCCTGCGCCGGGTGTCACGTTATCGATGGACTATCGGCTTACCGCCGAAGCGATCCACGATACAGACTCAAAGCTTCTGGCCAGCGGCGAGGGACGCAGCCTCCTGCTCAGCGAAGATTTCGAGCGGCTCGGCGGCGACTGGACCGTTCACCAGACCAGACATGAACGCAGCTCATTTGCAAATGAAGGCAAGACAGGAGAAATCCATACGCCGGCCAATACGTGCGTTTACGCCGAGCGAAAACTGCCCGAAGGCGTGCGATTGGTTCAGTGCTTGGTTGACACCGGAACAGATCGAAGCGCAAGCTGGGGCCCTGGCATCGCCGTGGTCTTCGAACATCGGGTAATCAAGTTCTATCTTCGCCCAGGCAAGGATGAGTTTGGAATCTATGACGGCGGCGGCGAGCGCACCTCCGGCAAGGTTGAGCCCGGAAAAGCGTACTGGCTGCGGCTGCGGATTGAAGCGGCGGCAGTACACTGCGAGGCATCCGTCGACGGCGATAAGTGGTTCTCCGTGCATGTCATTCAAACCGGAGCCTCTCTCGGCAAACCGAAAGCCGTGCGTATCGGCAAGACCAGCTATACCGGCCAGGCCAACGACTTTTCGGAACCCGGCGAATACGTGCGATGCCGCGTGGGAGCGTTCAGGGCCTACAGCCAAATCAGCACCGAGGCCATCCAGCGGCTAAACGCCGCAAGGGCATACCTCAAAGACATCACGGTCTCCGTACACTATGAGATGTACGATCACCTGCCGCTGATGACAAAATGGATTTCGCTGCGCAACGATTCGGACCGGTCGATTGTCCTTGATACATTCACCAGCGAGATCCTCGCGATGGTCGAGGGCTCATCCTCCGTCGAGAGCGTCAAGGGCTACGTCCTGCCTAACATGCACGTCGAGTGCGACTATGAATTCCTTGGCATGAGCAGCGCCGACGCGAACGTCTGCGTTAACTGGGTGGCGGATCCACAGTACCTGACCCAGGTAAACTACCTGTATCAGACTCCGTGTCTTCTGGAATGTCGTCCGCCGATCGGGCCGGCGGCTGCAATAGCACCGGGCCGGTCGTTCGAGTCTTTCCGGACGTACATGCTCATCCACGACAGCACCGACCGCGAGCGTCAGGGGCTTGCTCAGCGGCGAATGTACCGAACGGTCGCACCCTGGGTAACCGAAAATCCAATCATGATGCACGTCCGAAGCGCCCGCCCCGACGCGGTGCGACTGGCGATCGATCAGTGTGCCGAGGTTGGCTTCGAGATGGTGATTCTCACGTTCGGAAGCGGATTCAACATGGAAAACGAAGACCCGGCCTATCTCGCGCAGATCAAGGATCTGGTCGATTATGCCCACGGCAAGGGCATCGAGTTGGGCGGCTATTCCCTGCTTGCTTCCCGCCGCATCAGCGACGAGCACGACGTAGTCAATCCCGAAACCGGCAGGCCGGGCGGCTTTGCGGCCTTTGGAAACTCGCCTTGCCTCGGAAGCGTCTGGGGCCGCAATTACTTCCGCAAGCTTTATGCGTTCTTCGAAAAGACCGGCTTCGACCTGCTTGAGCATGACGGCTCCTACCCCGGCGACGTCTGTGCCTCGACGACTCATCCGGGGCACACGGGTCTGGCCGATTCGCAGTATACGCAATGGAAGACGATCACCGATTTCTATAAGTGGTGTCGCGGCCGAGGCATCTATCTCAATGTGCCGGACTACTACTATCTCAACGGGACCAACAAGAGCGGTATGGGCTATCGCGAGACCAACTGGTCGCTGCCGCGCGCCCAGCAGATCATTCATGCCCGCCAGAACATCTACGACGGCACATGGCAGAAGACGCCAAGCATGGGCTGGATGTTCGTCCCCCTGACGGAATACCACGGCGGCGGGGCGGCGGCCACCATCGAACCGCTGTCGGAGCACCTTGACGCCTACGAAGCGCACCTGGCCAACAACTTCGGCCTCGGCGTACAGGCCTGCTATCGCGGACCCCGACTCTACGACACGGAGGAGACCAAGGCGGTCGTCAAGAAGTGGGTCGACTTCTACAAACGGCACCGCCCGATACTCGATTCCGATCTGATCCACTTCCGCCGCGCCGACGGCCGCGAAATCGACTGCATGATGCACGTCAACCCGAACCTCAAGGAAAAAGGCCTGGCGATGGTCTATAACCCGACCGGTCAACGCGTCAGAAAGAACCTTAAACTGAACCTCTATTACACCGGCCTGACCGACAGCGCCATGATTCGCGAAAAGGACGGCAAACCCCGTCGGTATACACTCGACAGAGACTACAGCGTATCCGTACCTCTCGACGTGCCCGCGTCGGGCGTTACATGGCTCATAATCGAATAACCGCGCGCTTCGGCGTGGAACACACCGTGACTCATCACCGTGTGCCGTTTGTCATCAGCATCGGCTGGCCGGTCGCCGTGATTACGTCGCGCCACAGGGTGCCGTCCGGATCGATAAGGTTCTTCTTCGACACCGTCAGCGCGGTCGGCACATGCACAAGGTAATTGTGCATCATGCTGATCAGCATGGCGGTCTTGCCCGCCATCGCCGCGTGCACCGCATTGGTCCCCAGACGCAGGCAGTACACCGAATCATAGGCGTTGGCCGGCGTCCCCCGGATGATATAGCTCGGATCGATGTACTTCAGATTAATCTCCATGCCTCTCTTCTTGAAATACTCGCCTATCCGCAGCTTCAAAAAAAGCCCTATATCGGACAGGACAAGATTGCCCGAAGCATCCGTTTTGTTGGTCTTGTCGAGCAGGTCCTGCCCCGCACCCTCCGCCACGAGAACCACCGCATGATGTCTTCGCGCAAGCCTCTTCTCCAGATGCGAAAGAAACCCGTTCTCGCCGTC
>JAWLHD010000552.1:0-3037 GCA_041690555.1 Anaerohalosphaeraceae bacterium | reverse complement strand
GGGCCCATTTGGTGAGGTTGTCTTTGTTGTCGCTGAGGTACCAGTCGCCGTTGAGCTGGACCGTCGAGGCGCCGGCATTGAAGAGTTCGATCCAGTCGTTTGAGTCGTGGGGAGCGACATGATAGTCGGTGTGTGCCATGAACTCATTGATGAGCACACCAGGGGGCAGTTCCGGATCTGGCTCGCTCGGCGAGCCATGGACGTAGGCGCTCTGCCGCCAGTTGCCGCAGTAATTCAGAGAGCCGGAGGGCTGATAGGGGATTGCGGCGGTCAGCGGCACGAGTGAATGTCCGGGTCCGTCGGCGGCAAGAGGCCAGCCTCGCGAGTCGTTGTAATCGAAGGCCAGCACCTGGGCTCCAAAGGCGCCTCGGATGACGACGGAGTCGCCCTCGTTGGCCAGCGCACCGCTGAACTGTCCGGCCAGGGGGACATCTTGGCCGTAGCGGGATTGAAACGCGGGGACGCTGCCGGCGACGATAACATAGCCGCCTGGCTCCAGTGAAGTTATCTCGCTTTGTGCAAACGAAAACGAGATTCCGCCGCCGATGGTCACCTGCGATATGTCGAGCGTGTCAGGGCTCGTGTTGTGGAGTTCGATGAATTCGTAGTCTTTGCCGCCGAGCGGGTCATACATGACTTCTGTGACTCTAAGGTGCTGTCTGAGTGGGCGTTCACTGGAGATGCTGGTTACGTCTATTGCGGCCGACGCGAGCAGCCGGTCCTGGTAGTCGTATGCTTCGAGCGTGAACTGGTTGAGTCCAAAGTCGAGCGGCAGAGTGAGTGACCACGAAGACAGGCCTGTCCATCGAACATTGAGCGGCTCACCGGTTTGGGCAAGGCGGATAGTGCGGACGTTGATCCAGCCGGTTCCGTTAAGGGTCACTGTGTCGGCGTCGACAGTAAACGGATTGCCGTTGTTGGTGGTTATGGCGAAGGCAACGGAGGCGGGCAGTTGGCTGAGTACGTAGCTGCGGCGCTGATCGACGCGCGTGAGGATTTCGGTGCTGACGTTCTGGCCGCACACTGCGCCGTAGTGATTGACCCAATCGGTAAGGTAAGCCGTGTTGAAGGTGGTATCGATAATGTCGTGGAGATGCCCGTAGAAGAGGCGTTTAAACCTGTCGATTGCTATGACCTTCTGGAGATTGCTGCCGTAGCCGAACAAGGGAGCCGACGTCGACTGGAAGAAGGCAAAATCGAGGTCCCAGGGCATTGCGAGCACGCGGCCGTCGGCCGGGCGGACGTAGAGCATGATGTTGTGTGCCAAGCCCTGGTTGTAGGTGTCGCCGATGCCGCCGAGCGATTCGAAAGCGAAGACCCGCATCCAGTGGTCGACGTCGATGACTTCTTCAATTGCTGCGTCGAGCGCCGACCCGGTCAGGGAGAATGTTTTGGCCATGTCGATGATGCGCGAATAATCATCGGCGGCGCGGTTGTTCTTGATGAGGTAATTCCAGCGGTACGCCTCTTTGTCGTCGCCCATGTTTCTAAAGTCTATGGCCAGGACGTTGTTGGGCGGCAGCTTCAGGCTTTGGGGGTTTCCGTCGACGGTATTCTGCGGGTAGTAGATCAGTTCGAATTCGAAAAGCGTTCCGTCGGAGCCGTTTGGGTACTGTGCATCGAGGAAGCCGTCGTCATAGCGTGCGAGCATCATCTGGGCTGGTCCGTTGCGATCGCCCAAGGGTGAGATCAGGTTAACGACGTCGTCGTGCATTGCCGGCAGTCGGCCGGCGCGGTTGCCGATGTGCTTGACGACCAGTTCGCGATGGCTCGCTCCTGTGCCGCCTGGTCCGCCGTTTCGGTCAATCGAGACGACGTCATGGACGCCGTGGAACAACCGCTCGGGGCGAAATCTGACGTTGAAACCGGCGCGTTCGTTGTTGCGTCCGTAACCGCTGCCTTTTAGGTGGAGGGCGACATCATAGTAAATATCGCTTTCGTTGTAGATTACGGTTGCGGGCATTCGGTGGTTGCTCATGACGTTGGTGGGAGCATGGAGAAAGGCAGCGTCGGATGCTGTCATTATGATGCGGAAGTTGTGCGCCGGGGCTGGGCGGGCCTGATTGTCGTTTACCTTGAAAAGCGGTCGGCTGTCCGGGCCGGCGGGCGGCCATGTAGCAATGGCGTTGTGTGTGTCGCGACCCTGCACATAGAACTGAACAACGGTTCCCGCTGACAATCCGCCGATTGTTGCGGTGTAACGACCGTCTCCGACAGCGGTCATAGGCGCAGCCTGGAACGGACCTTCAGCGGCGGACCAGTACAGAGTCATCGATGCGATACCGTCGGGGTCTTCGGCTTGGACGGTGACTGCGATGTCCTCGCCGGCGCCGGGGACAGGCGGGCTGTGCAGGAGATTGGAGATCGTCGGGCCCATATTGGGTGTGTATCGTGAATTGCGGCGGCCGGGGGTACCGGCGGAGGAAGGAGTCTGCAGTATGGTTGTTTTCGGCGCGCGATTGAAATAGAGCCGTGTATTCAGTTGATCTGAACCAGCCAGCCAGCGGGCGCGAAAGGATACTTCATACTCGCGTCCGTTGACGATTGATCGGCTGCCGGCCAAGGTGGTTTCCACGTGGTTGTGCATGTGCTCGGTGGGACCGGTGGCAATGAGGTGGAGGACTCGATTGTACGGGTTGCCGAGCTCGGTTGTAATGCGGCTATAGCCGTGATTGCCAAGAAGCCGCCAGGTGCCGGGCTGCGTCTCGAAGGAGCCGTCCTGGATAAGTTGAATTCTGGTTCCGTCGGGGTCTTCGATGACGCTGACGTTGTCTATGAGCACCTCCCCGGCCTGTAAGAGTCCAATGATGAATTCGTTCCAGAGCGATGGTTCATTGCTGCCGGGCGCCGGGTTGGCGATGCTGCGATAGGTGTATGTTTTCCATGAGCTTTGAGCGGTCTCATCGCTGTCGGCCCATGCCGAGGCCTTTGAATTGTCCGCCCATGGATCCCGCAGTTCGAGGCTCGATCCGCCGCCGTCGGCATTTGCGGGCCAGTACCCGCCGTCATAATAATGCACCTCGTCGGCAATGTTGCC
>JAWLHD010000551.1:0-3042 GCA_041690555.1 Anaerohalosphaeraceae bacterium | reverse complement strand
GCGGATCTTCACGATTGTGTTGGGTTCGATTGCGGCGATTTCGCTTCTGGTGGGCGGGATCGGCATCATGAATATCATGATGGCGACGGTCAGCGAGCGTACTCAGGAGATCGGTATTCGTCGTGCTTTAGGGGCCAAGAAGCGCGACATAGTGATTCAGTTTTTGTCGGAGACGCTGCTGCTGACTCTTTCCGGGGGCGTCCTTGGGATCATATTGGGGTCGGTTATTCCGTGGGCTGTAAGTCATTTCAGTCAGATGCGAACGGTGATCACGGGTGGCTCACTGATACTGGCTTTCGGCATCAGCACGGCGGTGGGGATCGTATTCGGTCTGTACCCGGCGTGTCGGGCGGCCAATATGGACCCGATTGACTCGCTGCGCCACGAATAGCGGGCTTGAGGAATCATCGCCGGGAATATCCTGCCGAGAGTCTGCATCTATTTTTTCAGAACGGCTGGACCAGCGGCGGCGCGGGGTGGGTGGTTACTTTGTCAAAGACCTGGAATTCCGACAGGCCAATGCCACGGCCGGGCAGCGCCGTGCATGTGAAGCGGATGTATCTTGAGTCAAGGGCCTCCTCGAAAGCCAGCGGGAATGAATAGGCCAGTCTCCCCGCTGCGGGCAGGTGATTGTATCGCGGGCTTTCGTCGTGTTCCCATGGCTCGTAGTCGCCCGGCGGTGTCCACAGGTCGTTGTGGCGGATGACGCCGGCGGGCAGCCATGATTTGCCGTCGGCTGACACTGACACGTCGATGCGTGCCGGGTGGCAGTATCGTGCGTCTGGCTGGTGCGTGCTTGCCCGCACGCCTTCGATGGATTGCACCATACCCAAATCGACGGTAACTGCCACGGGCTCACCGGATGACCAGAACGCGGTGGCGGTTTGAACCTTTTGCGAATTCACGTAATCTGTTGGCGCGATGATGTTGCCGTTGGTTAATTCCGTGCCCTTCGTGTCAGGGTTGCCTGACGCGACTTCAGAAGGACGACTGACCGTATACGGCTTGCCATAGGCCAGATTCTCCCCCCAGACAAAAGAAAGCGTCCGCGGCTCGCAGCCGGGTCCGATGTCGGCGCCGTCACTGTAGCCGTAAACCGGTGCGCACTTAGTATCAGCCCCCTTAAGATTTATTCGGATCCAGTTCATAGCAGGATCACGGAATCCGCCCACGTTGATCGTCCATGTATGCGTCAGCGACTCGATCAACTGCGTATGCGACCGTTCAACCTGGCCACCGTCGCGGTGCTCGGTCCAGTTGTACGTTACCTCAATCGGCCAAAACGCCTCATATCGCGGATGATGTCGGACTTGCATGAGCAGGTCCTGAATGCCCGGCGCGCCGTAGGTCGCCGCGCCGCTTTTGGCGAAGAAGACCGCCTTGAGAAACACCTGCTGAGTAGAACCCGGGGCATCAGGGCAGGCAGTATACACAACCTGCTTGTCGAACGGGGCGTCACCGTCGGCCTTGCGGTAGAATTGCGTGTACTGTTGCCCATCAAACGAATAGAGCAAGGCGACACTGGAATTAGGTGAACGGTTGGTGACTACTGTACCGATAGCAGCATCTACGATTCTTGTCGGTACTTCGACACGCCAGACCGCTTCACACTGCGAATTGTTAACGCCGGCTCCAATTGTGGCTTTGTAAATCCCGTCGGGTCTGACATCGGCATAGATGCTCTCGGCGCTGCAGGCTGTCTTTTTGAACTGATCGTCGTGCAACGGCGGCCACAGTACCGTGGTGTCGACCTGCTCATCCGCCGAAAGGCGAATGCGGTTTGTGCCCAACGTCAGTGTCGGCAGTGTCCGACGGTTCAACTGCGTAACAGTTGTGAACGAAAGCCGGTCTATGCCGGAGTCCGTTGTGTTATTTGTGGTGAGCATATTGATTTTGACCAGACATTCCGTAACACCCGCCACGACGTCGCGAAGGCGAAATTCAATTGGTTCCGGGCCGATACACTCGGACCGCCACACTTCGGTCCAGTCAATACCGGCATGCCGCGAAACGGATATCAGGAGCACGTCCTCGGCGTTTCCCCGCACGCACTCGCCGACAATCTTCATCGATGTGATAACATTGGCGGCGGAAATCTTGAAGACGGCCTCCGCCGGACGACCCTTCACGGCAGGATGAATAGCCGGTCCAAGGCCGCTCTCGGCGACGGTCTCGATATTATGAGCTTCATGCATCTGGCTGCGGCAGTCTGCCGACTCGAGAGCAGGCTCGAAGGTCCAGACCCCATTGCCGCGTAGATTGTGGAGATTATGGTGCGTGTCGGGGTCTTTGCCCGCCACCGGGCGATAGTAGTCGGCCACGACGCCGCCCAAGGCGCTGGAGTCGTCCGGGGAGAGCGCCCTGAAGTACCGGGTGTATGACTGGTGCGGCAGCATGTTCAGAATGTATCGCCTGCCCCAGCGGGCATGCAGAGTGTACCTGTCGACCGAATAACCCGTTGTATAGGATTCCGCCCCATTGGCTAACGTCCGATCGTAGCCTACCGGATTGTCGCTGCAAACGCGCCAGCCGTCTTTGCCGGGGTGAGTGATGCACTGAGGCGCGCCGTGGTACAAGTAGAAGTAGCCCGCCTGGCCGGCGCCGTGGGAAAACGGGCCTGCGTGCGGCGCTTTGATCTCCTCGCAGCTTGCGACTATGCCGTCGCTGTTATAACAGAAGAAGCTCATCGACGAATCGAACAGATGCCAAGTTGCGCCATCGTCCCACGAGACCTCGCTGACGGTATGATCGCCCAACTGAATATAGCGTCCGGCGTAGCCCAGCCTCAGCCAACTGGCAATGTTCAGCCCCGAAATAACGCCGCAATTCATCGCGCCGTAGGAATTATAGTGCAGAATCGGGTCCAACACGAGCCGCCCGTCCTCCGTTGCGTTGCTCGTCTGACGCCGGCTGCGCCGCCCCCAGCGCCACACGGCGATGCACTTGTCTTGAGGTGTTGCAAGATGTCCGGTGGCACTGCGCACAAATGAGTCCAGATCGGTGTAGTCGGGCCCGTTATCTGTTATGAGCCGCAGGTTGTAC
>JAWLHD010000550.1:0-3052 GCA_041690555.1 Anaerohalosphaeraceae bacterium | reverse complement strand
CGCCGAAGTTAATCATGCAATCGCCGCCGGCGTCAGACAGGGCAATCCCGACGCAAAGATAATCGTCTGGGACTGGGGCTGGCCCGACGGCACGGCCTCAGGATGGGGCTCACCGGACTGGGCTACCGAGATCATCCAGCGGCTGCCCGACAACGTCTATTTGATGAGCGTCAGCGAATGGAGCAAGCCAATCAATCGCGGCGGAGTCGCCACCGCGGTGGGCGAGTACTCGATATCGACCGTCGGACCGGGACCGCGCGCACAGAGGCACTGGCAACTGGCCGGCAAGAGAGGCCTCAAGACCATCGCAAAGGTGCAGGTCAACAGCTCATGGGAGTTGTCCGCCGTGCCCTTCATACCCGCGATGAACAACGTAGCCCGCCACTGCGCAAATCTCACGCAGGCGGGCATCGACGGGCTAATGCTCAGTTGGACCGTCGGCGGCTATCCCTCGCCGAACCTCGACCTGGTGCGCCTCTTCCAGGCCGAAAACCCGCCAAACGTCAATGAAGCCCTGACATCCGTCGCACGGTCACGATATGGCGACAAAGCCGCCGGCGGCGTCCTGGATGCGTGGTCGGCGTTCAGCGAAGCCTTCAGCGAATACCCGTTCCACGGCGCGTTCGTCTATAACGGCCCCGCCCAGTGCGGACCTTCCAACCTGCTCTTCGCCAGGCCCACCGGTTACCGCGCCACGATGGTCGGATTCCCCTACGACGACGTAAACGGCTGGCGCGGACCCTACCCCGCCCAGGTGCTCGCCGAGCAGTTCGAGAAGATTGCCGCCGGGTGGCGCGACGGACTCGCCGCGTTCGAAAAGGCCGTCAACGCAGCCGACAACCCCCTGTATGTTGCCGCCGCCCGCGAAGACCTCGGCGTCGCAAAGGCCGCCGGGCTCCACTTCAAGAGCGTCGCCGATCAGATCAGGTTCAACCTGGCGCGCAACGCACTGCTGTCCGGCACGCTCGACCCGCAAAAGCAGGCCGACGCCATCAGCGCCCTCAGGACAGCCGCGGCAAACGAGCTGAACGCCGCCAAAGAGCTGTTCGTCCTGACCCGCCGCGACCCGCGCATCGGCTTCGAGGCGTCAAACCAGTACTACTATCTTCCCCTCGACCTCGTCGAAAAGGTCGTCAACTGCCAATACATACTTGGCAAATGGCCCGACGACCATTCCTCCGCCGATCAGAACTGACGCCGCCGCCGCGGCATTCGTCAATGCTCCTCCAGCAGCCGCCGCGCCAGCTCCGGGTTGTCCGTCGTGATGCCGTCGATGCCCATGTTCAGCAGCTCCGTTATCCGGGCGGCGCTGTTGACAGTCCACACCCAAAGCTCCATGCCCGCCGCGTGCACCCTGTTCAGTTCAAGCGGCGTAATCGAACTGTGTTCCCAGTTGATAAAGTCTATGCCCAGCGAATGAATATGGCTGATTGTATCGTTAGTCAAGGCGTTGCTGCCCAGCGCCCCTGTGATAATGCTCGAATCAATCGCCTCCAACTGAGCCAGAAAATCCCAGTCGAACGCTATCACCACCACGTCGTTGACGCACCGAAGTGCACTGAGCACCTCGATGTACTGCTCCGCCGTACCGGTCTTACGCTCGATCAGCGGAACCATATCCGGCAATACCGCCAGAATCGCCTCCGTCAGCGTGGGCACCAGTTCGCCGGCGAATTCCGCCGAGTACCACGACCCCGCGTCCAGCGCCCTGATCTGCTGCAGCGTGAAACTCGGCACCGATCCCGTACCGCTCGTGGTCCGATCAACCGTGCCGTCATGCATCAGGATCAGCCAGCCGTCGCTCGTCGGCCGAACGTCGAACTCAACCAGGTCCGCATACCCGCGCGCCGCATTGCATGCCGCTATCGTATTCTCCGGCGCCGCCTGCGAATAACCGCGGTGCGCGGCTATCTTAACATTGGTCGGGCGAATGCAATTGCTGCCGGAAGGATCTGTGCACGTCATCCACTGCGAAACGAAAGTCGCCAGATCCGCGAAATCAACGTAACAGTCCTTGTTGAAATCCGTCGGCATATAGCCCCACGCGCCGCAGCCCAGGTCGTCCTCCAAAATGAACACCGAAACAGTCGCCCCCTGCATCCCGTTCCACCGCGCATCCGCACTGCTGACGGTGTGCCTCAGCATCGCCACCCGGTTGCCGGTATTCACCACATCGTCGACCGCAAGCACGTTCACTGTCTGCCGCGTCGACAGCGCTCCGGGCTCGAACGTCAGCACAACCGGCTCGCCCGCCGCCAGGCCGTTCAGCGCAACGTACTCATCCGCCGTAATCGTAACCGCCACCGCCTCCTGCGGCTCCAGCCCCGCCGGACACTCCAGACCCACCGAATACGAACCGGACTGCCCCTCTCTCAGCCCTAATTCCGTCGGCTCGAACGCAAGAACGTGCCTCGCCAGCCACCGTATCTCCGCCTCATCAACCGCGTGGTCATATATCCGCACGTCATCCCACTTGCCGATCCCCGCGTCGTTGCCCGCATTGCCGCCCCCCAGGAACACCGACGACCCCGGATTCACCCAAGGACCCTGCCGAGACTCGATCAGCCGCCCGTTGACGTAAATCGCGTTCTCAACCGTCGTCGGCGTAAGCTTGTTCCACGTAACCGCAATATGAAACCATTCGCCCCGCGCATCCCCGTCGGCGGCAAGCCCGTGCAGATTCGCCGAAACCTCGCCGCCGGCCTCGATCCGGAACCGCACCACCCCCGTCGCGTACACCCACATCTCCCAGTCGTCCTGCTGCACCGAGTTGTCCAAGATCGTCACATAGTTATATACGTCCTCGACATAGAACCAAAGCGCCAACGTCCCGCTGTCCGTCATGGTATAAGCAATGCGCACGTAATCGTTGTTCGTCGGCCCCGGATCGCTGCTGACGTTCCCCAATTGCAGCGCCTGCCCCACTACCCCCGGCACGAAGCCGTTGAACCCCTGGTGACCGTCGACCAGCACGCCGTTATGATCGCCGCCCGCCGAATCGTTCAGATTGCCCTCCATCTCCAGATGAACCTGCAGCGCCCCGTAAGCAGGC
>JAWLHD010000549.1:0-3056 GCA_041690555.1 Anaerohalosphaeraceae bacterium | reverse complement strand
CACTGGATCAAGTCGAACATTGCCATCGACAACGACAATCCCACGCCGACCCGAGGAGACACGTTTGCTATTCTCGATGCGGCGCTCAAGGGCGGCAAGTTCCATTGTACACATTTCAGCATCGTCCAACACGCCGTGCTCAACAGTTTCGGATACGTCACTCGGCGTCTGGGCTGTGGGCCGGGGCTGCTCGGCATGCAAGAGGTCGAGGGTTCGAATCCCTTAGGCTCCATTGGCAAGTTCCGGGTGAGTTGCGAAAAAGGCAGCGATCTCTTTGGGCATTTGCGAACACAAGTCGGGTGCCACTGGGGCTGTATACGACATGGACAGGGCGGCCACAAAGAGGATGCAAGAATCCAACGCCTTGGGAAACGTTAGTCCTGTTGTAATGCTTTCACCACCGGAAAAAGCGATACGGGTCATCCCATTCCTGGGGCACGTCGACATACAGGCCACTGAGCCATCTGCCTTGAGAGGGTGGATCGCAGGGGGTCATACGAATATCGCGCAGCCAAAGTGTGCCTGGATTGCTATGCCAGATCTGAAAACGTGTCGTTGAGGGGACGGTGGCGTTTGCCTGGACGACAAAGACGAACTCCTTCCAATCTTCGTGCGGCCCGAAGTATTGGTAGCCGAACAGGGATTGCCAGGTGCTTGTGTCCTGCAGTGCCAAGGCGATGCGGGCTTGGGCCATATCGGTTGTTCTGGCCCAGAGTGAAATGCGGTACCATTGGCCGGCTTTCACGGCGACGTTACTCTGCGACAACATGATGCTGCCCTTGTCGTCCGGATCCGGTGTTGGGCAGGTCATGCGGAGACTGAGACCTGCGGCCTTATTGCCACTTGGTTCGACCTTGCAGGTTGCCTGCTTGAAACTGCTGCTGAACTGCCAATGATCGGGCGTGCCGTCGGCGTCTGCATCGAGACGGAAGTCGCCGTTGATGATAATCGACGGTCTTGGAGTCCCACTTGCCGGCGTTGCGAAGCAGGATAACAGGGGTGTTTGACCACGGACGCCCATGTTGCCCAGAATACGGCTCAGAAGAAACGACGATCTCCTGAACGTTTTCCTCAGGTTCTGCTGTTCCGGCAATCCCGCAAAACTGCAGGGTGCATGCTGACAAAGCACAACGGATCCGCCGTTGGCCTGCGCCAGGACGCCGTTTGCAATGGTCCTCGCTCCCGCGGTAACGAGGGGCAGTTTCCGGGGGTCTCGGTTATGGACATCGGCGGGCCCAACGCCTGCGAATGGTGAGTCGGCGTTGGGACAATTAAAGAAGGCGGCTATGTGTTCCCGCATCGTTGTGCCGACCGGCTTCGGCAGGAACGTGTTCGCTTCTTCGGCTTCGAGCTGCAGGGCGAGCAAATGGCCTCCCCGCGTCAACCATTGCGCAATTGCCGACCGGTGTTCGGTGAGTGATTCTCCTCCTGTCCGCCCCACGATAAGCACCTGTTGCGGCGACAATGGGCCGCCGTTGTAGGCGTCGGGCGTTATGCCTGCATGTTCGAGGTGGTGTTTGCCGGCCGGGTCGCCGACATAGAGGGGTTTGCGGTCAGGCAGCACGGGACGTGCGGCGCTGCATACGTGTGACAAAATGTTCCGAACGAGTTGGGTGGCGGCTGGATCATCTTCGGTACGGCCTGTGACGTCCATCTGGCAGAACAGGACGGCGCCGCGGCCTTCGCGGTATTCCATGAGGGGGCTGTATTGGAGGCTGAAGCCGCCGTCGAGGATGGGGAGGAAGTCGCCGATCTGGGGTTTTTCGATGAGGACGGAGGCGACGCTGCCGCGGTTGCCGCAGCGCCAGAGTCGCGGGACTTCGAGGCCGCACCATGTAACGGCGGGGACCTCGTTGTATTTGCGGCTCAGTTCGTATTGGAGGGTCGGCGGGAGGATGGTCGAGGCGCCTCGCCAGTCGTGCAGATTCTTGTCGGCCAGCCCTTCAAGATACGGGTGGCCGGCGATACGCGTAAAGACGTTCCGCAGGCCGTATTCCTGGATACGGAAGCCAAGGCGCTTCTCCAAGGCCGCGGCCGTTTGCTCGAAGACGATCACTTTCAATCCGTCGCGGACACGGCTGATGTCTGGAGCTGACCCGTCGGGCGTCAAGGCGGCTTTGCCGACGATGAGCACGTCATACCCCGCGAGATCTTCGTCGGGGTCCACCGACTGGCAGGGCACGTTCAATCGGGCGAGCAGTCGGCGCGTTTCGCCGTTGGGATCGAACAGTGCGATCCTTGCAGATATTTCCAAAGTCCGGAGCGGCCACAGGCAATCAATATTGATATCGTCCTTCTGTGTCAGGCCGGTGCTGAACTCAATGGCGGCAGAGAGCGTGTATGTGCGCGGCAGCAAATCGGGCGGGAGGTCAAAAAGCAGAGGGATGCGCTCCTGCTGACCGGTCGCAATGGTAACCTGTCTGCTGCCCGACACAGGCCGGGGCAGATTCAGTAACCACGTGCAATCGGCTGTTACTGTTTGGCGGGAGTTGTTAATCACGATGATTTGCTTTTCGACCGTTTCGCCGGGCAGGAAGTTGTGGTCCTTACTTGTGAATCGCTTGGGTTTGCCTGCGATGTAAGCGAGAAGTGGGGCATTGTTTCTATACATGGCATCGGCGGCGGGCGTGGCGAGCCAGTCGGCAAGGTCGTAGGCGAGATCCATGCGTTCGTAGCGGTGATGGAGGTAGTCTGGACTGAAGCCGGGTCGCTGGAGGTTCTGCCAGTCGGTGTTCAATTCGACGCGGCGGTTGCGGTCGATACCGCGCCGCGGCTTCCAGAAGATGCCGTGCTCCCATGGCGAAATCGCGGAGACGCCCCACGTGCGGAAGGCCCGCCAGTTGTCGGTGAGGTAGGCGGCCAGGACGGGATAGCGTTCATCGAAGTCGCGAGATCCCAACTGGTGCGGATAATCCCAGCGATGCCATGTCTTACCGGCGCGGAACTGTGCCGCTTCCCAGCGGAGGTTATTCTTCTCCTGTTCGCTGATGTCGAAGGCCCTGTCGCCGAGGAACTGGGCGTTCCATTCAGCCAGTGAGAAGTCCCAGGGGACGACG
>JAWLHD010000548.1:0-3066 GCA_041690555.1 Anaerohalosphaeraceae bacterium | reverse complement strand
GCGACCTATGCCGCTTTCAAGAAGCTGCTTTTCGGGGTGTGGCGGCGTGACCAACTGGCCAGAACACAGGCCGAGACCCAGGCGAAGACACGGGCGGAGGAAACCGGATGACCCTGCTCGAGCCCTGCGCCCGATCGTCGAAATGTTTCGCATGCGAAACATCTGCCCCGCCCTGCCCCGCCTTTCGGGAGATCTGCCATGGCAAAACGTAAACGCCTCGGCGGTCCGCTTCAGGACCACCTCACCACGCCGGACAGCTCCGGCTCTTCCTCCGTGACCTCTGCGCCGATTGCCCGGGTGGCAGGGGACGCCTCCATCAATGCCGCCTTTGACGAGGTCAGTCGGGAACTGAGCTGCGCCCGAAGCGAAGGCCGGCTTGTCGTGCAGTTGCCACTCGAGAGCATCGAGGCCGCGTGGCTGATGCGGGACAGGGCCGATCCGGGAACCAAGGAGGATCCGGACTTCGCGGCACTTCTCGACAGCTTGCGCCGCAACGGGCAGCGCAGCCCGATCGAAGTGGTTGATATGGGCGAGGGGCGCTACGGGCTGATCTCCGGCTGGCGTCGTCTGACCGCGCTCATCTGCCTTCATGAGGAGACGGGGGAGGATCGTTTCGCAACCGTGCTGGCCTTTTTGCGTCAACCGGCCAGTTCAAGGGAAGCCTACCTGTCCATGGTCGAGGAAAACGAGATCCGGCTGGGGCTGTCTTACTATGAACGTGCCCGCATCGCAGCGAAAGCGGTCGACGCCGGGGCCTACCCGTCCAGCAAGGCGGCGCTGCAATCGCTGTTTGCCTCGGCGTCGCGTGCGAAACGCTCCAAGATCGGGTCTTTTCTGGTTCTTTACCAGGCTCTGGGCGATCGGGTGCGTTTCCCGCAAGCCCTGACCGAACGCATGGGGTTGTCCCTGGTCAACGTCTTGCAGGCCGACAAAACCGCAGGAGAGCGATTGCGCACCCGCCTCGAGACATCTCCACTCGATACCTCCACGGCTGAACAGGATCTGTTTTCCGACTTCATCGACATGGAGAGCGCCAGCGCTGCGCGTGCTGTTTCGGCCCCTGCCCCTGCTGCACCGTCTCCCGAGACACCGGAACGAGCTGCCCCGACATCGCAAGCGGAGTCCCACATGGCAGAAGAAATCTGCCCCGGCGTATATCTCAGCCAAAGGGGCGGCAAGCTGCACCTGTCGGGCCCGGCGGTTGATCCGGCCTTTCGCGCACGGCTCGAAGCCTGGCTCAGGGATATGCCGACGGGGTGACCCTGGCCCCAGATGTTTCGCATGCGAAACATTTGAAAGATACGCCGATGCTGTGATCCCGGGCAGGACCTCTTGTGGGCCACTTGATACGGGGGTGCCTCGTCGGCATGGGATCAATGGCCTCAAGGTTCACGCCTGGAAAAACGTCCCGCAAGTTCCATTGTCAATTGGTCGGCGAGAATCGTCATGAGGCGCTCTATTGCGTCTTTGCGCACTGATGTCTTGATATTATTGTCATTTGTGAAAAAGGTGACAAAATTTTCCACAGTGCCCCCGAACAGAACACGGTCATCTTCAAGGGACACAACCCTGTACCTGACCTTACCGATCATTTGAGTCCGGTTGAACGGACGCCCGAAGCTTCCAAAGCCCTGCTGCCGTATCCGGATACCGTGTTGAAGCACCTTGTTACCATCCGGGTTCCGACCTATCCGATCTTCCAGATTAACGACGAGGATGTAACTGGCTCGGTTATTTCCTGGTGGGGCAACAATGATTTCAGACAAGGCCTGGGATGTCTTGGACCCCGGTGCATGAACGGGTGTGAAGCCGCATGACGCTGTCCCCAGAGCCATAAATCCTATGAGTAAAAGACGAGACCACATGATGTCTTCCTGCTGAATCCTTGTCGCAACCAGACCTCTGTAACCCCAAAGGTGCCCTGGTTTCCAGACTTTCATACTGTCGTGATGCCGGGCTGCCTGACAGACTGCAACTGTCGGTCAGGGCAGCCACCGATGGTGGATCCGGCATTTGGCGCTTTGCTTGAGGCACGGCTCGAAGCCTGGCTCGAGGATAGGGTGACGGGCTGGCGCTGATGCCAGATGTTTCGCGTGCGAAACATTTGGGGGTCAAGCGGACACTGTCGGACGTGACCTGGGAGATGCCCACTTGAGCCGGGCACCGGAGTCTCGACAAAACTGGCATCGGGCTTGGCATTGGCAACCGATCCCGGCAACCGCCAGCCATATGGACCAAGGGCCAATCATGCAGTAGCGTCCCACCCGGATCGTTGAAGTGAGCGGGCTCACCTTGCTCACCTTGCTCCTGGTGCAGCTGAAGAAGATGAAAGAGAGACTCGTTTGAGCTGGCGTAAAGTGATCAAGTCATACCTGAAAAGATCGGATCCCCCTCCTGTGGAAAGCCTTCAGGTGACGTGCGGGATCGGCGCTGACACGAAGAGAAAACTCGAAGAGATCAGGCGGAACACATGGCTGACGAAAGAGCTTGCGAAATTCGATTTCCTGGTCGGAGCACGCACGCCGCAGCTCCCAAAGCAGCTGAGCGGGTATGCACAAGTCTATAGTCAATTCGGCGAAGATGGCTACATCCAGGATATATTTTCCCGAATAGGCGAAGCTGGGCAGACCTTTCTGGAATTTGGGATCGAAGACGGCACACAGAACACGACCCGCTTTCTTCTGGAGCGGGGATGGACGGGGGTATGGGTGGAAGGCAGCGAAGACTTCGCGAAAAAAGCCACCGAGACCTTTCACGAGTACATCGCAGCGGGAAAATTGAAAGTCATCCACGCGTTCGTGACCGCGGAGAACATCAACAGCATCCTCGATGAAAACGGTGTCGCGAATGCATTCGACTTCATCTCCGTCGATCTGGATCAGAACACCAGTCATATTTGGCGCGTTCTCGACAGGGTGGCCCGGGTGGCCTGCGTGGAATACAACGCGTCGGTGCCACCCGGCATCGCGGTCGAGGTTCCCTATGACCCGGCACGCTCATGGGATGGCAGCAACCATTACGGGGCAAGCCTGAAGACGATAGAGCGCATCGGGCGCATGCACGGAA
>JAWLHD010000547.1:0-3069 GCA_041690555.1 Anaerohalosphaeraceae bacterium | reverse complement strand
GCGCGAGCCGCCGCCATTGGCAGGAGCGAATGGCTCGTGAATCCCGGCAGCGTGTTGATCTCAAGAACATAATCAACATCCTCGTCCGTCAGGATCATGTCCACTCGACCCATGTGCCGGCAGCCCAGGACCTCAAAGCACTTCGCGGCCGTTTCCTGAAGCCGTTTCACTGTCTTGGCTGAGGCCACGGTGTCGAAAAGGTACTGCGTCGCGTCGTCCACGTACTTGGCCTCATAGTCATAAAAGGCTGTCCGGCTCTTTATCTCAATAATCGGCAGAGGCTTGCCATCGAGAATGCCGACCGTCAGTTCTCGGCCCTGCACAAAGGCTTCGACCATGCAGTCGCCGTGGTCGTGCCAGCATTGCCTGGCGGCGCTGCACGCGTTATCCGGACCTTGGACGATGGAAACTCCAACACTGCTTCCCTCCCTTATCGGCTTGATGACGAATTTGGCACCAAATTTTGTAAGTTGCCCCGGCAGGCTGAGGAGGTCGCGTTCGGTCGTTATAAGTATGTCCTCGGCCACGTTTATGCCGGCAGCCCGGAAGGCGGCCTTGGAGGCTGCCTTATCGAACGCCAGACGGCTGGCACACGCGTCGGAGCCGGTGTAAATAAGACCTTGCTCTTCGAGGATATGCTGGAGCCGTCCGTCTTCTCCGAACTCTCCATGCAGGGCAAGAAAGAAAACCTCAATGCTTTTGTCGTCAAGGATGCTAAGGTCATCGGGCGTGATGTCGACGGCGGCCACTTCAAAACCGGCCCCGCCAAGCGCGCGGACGATATTGGCCCCGCTGAGAAGACTAACCTGCCTTTCGGATCCGATGCCGCCCATAAGGACAGCTACTTTGGAGGGAGGATTCACGCTGTCGTTGCCTACCAGATTTCCAACTCCAGTTCGAGGTCGATGTCGAATTCTTCCTTGACGCGGGCTCGTATATTCTCGATCAGCGCCAGTACGTCAGTGCTGGTGCAGCCTTCTTCTGCAACTATGAAATTGGCGTGCTTTTCACTAACGACTGCGCCGCCTATCCGCATGCCCTTGAGCCCCGCCCGGTCGATCAGTGCTCCGGCGGACAGCCCGCGAGGGTTCTTGAAAATGCAACCGGCGTTTCGCGTATTCAGCGGCTGGCTGTTCTTCTTGTAAATCCATATTTCCTTCGTTGTCCGAAGCATTTGCTCAGGATCGCTTTCCGCCAGGGTAAGTGTTGCGCCGAGAACAATCCTCACGGTGATATTCACACAACGGTAGTCGAACACGAGTTCCGGTTTGGCCTTTTCGAAAACGTTGCCGTCTTTGTCCATGAGTGTGACGCTCTGCACTGAAGCGCCGATGTCGCCGAATGTCCCGCCGGCGTTCATCTTGACTGCGCCGCCGATGGAGCCGGGGACGCCGGTCAGCGCCTCCAGTCCGCCGAGTCCCTTGCGCACGCAATCCAACACGAGTTTGCTCAGACTCGCCCCGGCCATAGCAACGACCGTTTCGCCGTTGTACTCGATCGACGAAAAGGCATCACCTTCGAGTTTGATTACGGCGCCGCGGAAACCTTCGTCCCGCACGAGCAGATTCGAACCGAAACCGATTATCTTATACGGTAGTTCGTTTTCGTTGCATCGCACTATCACCGATTGCAGCTCATCGACTGTATGTGGAGTGATCATGTAATCGGCGCTGCCGCCTAAACCAAACCACGTATAGTTACACAGGTGGCAGTCAGTCTTTACGATCTTTTCCAAGCCACTGAATATACTCATCTGCTACTTTCCAAACGTTTCCCGCACCCATAGTTACCACCAGGTCGCCGCTCCTGACATGGGTCTTGAGGTGCTCACATATCCCGGCAAAATCGTCTATGTACATGGCTTCGGCGCCGGTTTTCCGTACTCGGTCCACCAACACCTCGGCGTTCACAAGACGCTTGTTTTCTTCAGTGTCCCGAACAAAGTATATCTCCGGCACGATGATTATATCGGCCAGCTTGAAGCTCTCGGCAAAATCGTCTAATAAAAACCGTGTCCGGCTGTACTGATGCGGCTGAAAAACGCACCATATCCGCTTGGGGCGGTACAGGCTGCGGATCGCCTCCAAAGACGCCCGTATCTCCGTGGGATGGTGGGCATAATCGTCTAACACGACGATGCCGTCAAAGCGGGCCTTTAGCATCAGCCGGCGGTCCATGCCTGCGAACCGGCCCATCAGCCGCAACATCTCGCAGTGGTCGACCCCGGCGCTCGCGGCGGCCGCCGCAACAGCAAGGGCGTTATAGATATTATGCCGGCCGGGAACGCCGATCCGTGTTCTGCCCAGAAGTGTGCTTCCCCGGTAAACGTCAAACTCGCAAAGCCCGTCCACAAGTGCCGCATTACGCGCACTGAAATCGCAGGTCTCGGTCTGCCCGAAGGTCAGGCACGTGCGGTCCTGCTCCACGGCCGCCAATACGCGCCGCGAGTTGTGGTCGTCGCCGTTGACTATCACAGCACCCGATGGCCGGACGCCCCGGGCGAACTCGACGAACGCCTCAACGATTTCGTCCTCGTCGCGATAGTAGTCCAGATGATCCTGCTCTATGTTGAGAATCACGCCGATTTCAGGATGCAGGTTCAAAAAACTGCGGTCGTACTCGCACGCCTCCGCGATGAAGATGTCGCTGTCCCCGACGCCGCTGGAACCCCCCAACTGCGGGATATCCGCCCCAACAATGTAACTCGGGTCGGCACCGGCCAAGGTCATCAGGTGTGCCAGCCATCCGCTTGTCGTGCTCTTGCCGTGGGTTCCACAGACGGCGATCCCATCGTAACAGTCCATCAACTCACCCAACATCTCGGCGTACTTGCGTATCGTGCAGCCCCTCCTGCGAGCCTCCGCATATTCCGGGTTCGTCTCCTTCACAGCCGCCGAGACAATCACAGCCTCCAATCCGTCCGGCAGATTGCAGGCGCTGTGGCCGACACGAATATCCGCCCCTGCGTCACGAAGGTGCTGCACCACCGCCGTGTCCTCCATGTCCGAACCGCTCACGATCGCGTTGTTCTTAACCAGCAGCCGTGCGAGCCCGCTCATGCCGATGCCG
>JAWLHD010000546.1:0-3075 GCA_041690555.1 Anaerohalosphaeraceae bacterium | reverse complement strand
CGGCCTGGATGGCTCCGACGGTGAGTCCGAGTGCGGTGTATACGGGGGACATCCATTCGGCGTCTCGTTTGGCGAGGTAGTCGTTTACGGTTACGACGTGGACTTTTCGTCCTGCGAGGTGTGCGAGGTATGCGGCGAGCGTGGCGACGAGGGTTTTGCCTTCTCCGGTGGCCATTTCGGCGATCTTGCCGTCGTAGAGGACGTTTCCGCCGAGGAGCTGGACGTCGAAGTGTCGCATTGCGACGTTTCGCCTGGCAGCCTCGCGGACGGCGGCGAAGGCTTCGACGAGGATGTCTTCGGGTCGTGTGCCGGCGGCGAGGCGATTCTTGAACTCGGCGGTTTTTGCGCGGAGGGCGTCGTCGTCGAGGGCTTTCATTGCGTCTTCGAAGTCGCGTGCCCTGAGTGCGACGGTCATGTACGACTTTACGAGGCGTTCATTCCGTGAGCCGAAGATACTTATCAGCGTCTTGCCGATTTTTTCGAAGGCCATTTTATCGGGACCCCCTTGCAAGCTGGTCCGCGGCTGGGACGGCGTTCATGGGCAAAATGCCCGTGCCACGTGGGCCGATGCCACGCGCGGTGCGGCCGCGGACGTTGCGGGTATTATTTGACTCGGGTAACATATTCGCCGGTACGCGTGTCGATGCGTATTAGTTCGCCGACCTTTATGAATGGCGGGACGGTTACTACGAGGCCGGTTTCGAGCGTTGCGGGTTTGTTCTGGTTTGTTGCGGTTGCTCCTTTGATTTCGGGTGCGGTTTCGGTTACGACGAGGTCGACGGTGTTTGGGAGCGTGACGACTACGGGTTTGCCGTCGTACATTGCGACCTGGAGTCTGGTGTTTGGCTTGAGGTAGCTTGGGCCGTCGCCGAAGGCGTCGTCGTCGAGGGTGATCTGGTCGTAAGATTCGAGGTCCATGAGGACGTGTTCGTTGGGGGACGAATAGAGATATTCATATTCTCTTTTGTCGAGGTAGGCGTCTTCGATAGTTTCTTCGGAGCGGAAGCGGGGGTCGCGGATGGAGCCGTCGAGTAGGTTCTTTAGCTTGGTCTGATAGACGGCGCCGCCCTTGCCGAGTTTGACGTGCTGGTAGTCCACGATAGAATAGAGGTTGCCGTCGACCTTTATGGTCTGGCCTTTTCGCATTTCTGCTGCTTTCATGGTTATTTTCCCGGAACTGTGATACTATTGGTTATCGACAATTGAAAGTCGGTACTATGGCACAATCGGGGACGGGTGTCAAGGGTGCGTCCAACAACTTCGAAGCGTCGCAAGACTTTGGGAACAGTTGTTGCTTGCGCAGGGGGCTGGCGGCGGTGTCGGGGGTTACTCTCGTTCGGGGTATTGGGCGGCGTCTGTTTTTGGGGTGGCGCCGGTTATGGGGAGTTGGACGTCTACCTGGGCGGGGCTTTTGACGATTTTTGCGAGTTTTCGCGGCGAGACGGTGACTGGGGCGGCGATGAGTTCGGGCACGTTGTAGGTCTTTATCTGGCTGTCGTAGAAGGCGGGGTCTTTCTGGGGGAGTACGAAGGGCTTGTGGAATTTGCCGTCGTGGTCGATGTATGAGAAATACGTTCTGGTGAAGAGTCCGGCGTGGCGTCGGCTGCTGAACGCCATCCATCTGCTGTTCGATGAGAAGCTGTGCCACGATTCGGAGTAATCGCTGTTGATGTCGAGCTTTCGCCAGGAGTTGTCGGCGAGGTCCATAACGCAGAGTGTGCTTGATTTCTGGTAGATCGGGAAGCAGCCGTAGTCGCAGAGTGTGAAGACGAGAAATCGGCCGTCGGGGGTGACGCGGGGCAGGAGGATGCTCTTGCCGGTCTGGTCGGCGGAGAGGATGGTTTCGAGGCTGCCCCATGTGTCGGAGTCGAGGTCATAGGCGACTCGGTGGAGGTCGTAGCGGACTTCGGCGAACTCTTTGGGGGGGACGGTTTTTCGGTCGGTCCAGAGGATGGGTGCGCTGCAGAAGTAGAGGTATTTGCCGTCGGGGGACCATGCGGGGTAGATTTCGAGGCGGTCTTTGTCGGAGAGGGGCGGGGCGGTTTTGACGGTCCGGGTTCGCAGGTCGTAATAGGTCATGACGGAGTCGAGGTCGATGACGTCGCGGACTTCCATGCCGGCGGCCTGGAAGAAGAGGTGTGTGGCGTTTATGGAGTATGCGGCGATTTGGCCTGAGGGGTGCCATGCGGTGTAGCCCCATTTTGCGCCGATCTTTTCTGCGCGGTCGGCGGCAGGTGTGTGGAGGGTAGCGCTGCCGTAGTCTGCGCTGCGTACGCCGAGGAACATTCGGGACGGGTCGTTGTTGAGGAACGTGTGGCAGTTGACGCAGCCGTTATCGAAGCGTTGGCCGTGGAGGATTTCGGACTGTTTGAAGTTGGTGAGGTCTCGCTGGTAGACTGCGACGCTGTTCCAGTAGTTGTAGATTGGATTGATGAGGCGGTAGGCGATGTGGCTGTCAATGGGTTCGGGTGCGATGGTGTTGGTGATTGTGCGGGCTCGGCTCCAGCGGCGGGCCTGATAGAGGAAGATGTCACAGGTGAGTGTGCCGCCGGGGTTGGCGCGGAGGAGCTTTCGCCATTTGCGGATTGGGATGCGAATGGAGGAGTCGGCGGAGAGGATATGGATGGGGGGACCGTTTTCGGAGCGGATGCGGACGAAGTAACGGCGGGCTTGTTCTTCGATGCGGAAGTTGAGGGGGGCTATGTTTGGCGGGATGACGATATCGGCGTAGTCGGGGCTGATGTCGGCCGGTTTGGGGAGCATGGGTGCGTCGGCGATTTGTCGGACTGAGGGGCGGAGGATGTGCTGTATGGCGGCGCTTGAGGCGAAGACGGCGAGTGAGGCGATGATGAAGATGAGGAGGCGTTTTTTCATCGGGCGAGTCCTGAGGCGTTGAACATGCTGTAGAAGAAGTAGCTGTTGCCGAATTCGGGGGCGAGCGCGCGGAAGGCGGCGTCTCTATTGCCTCCGGCCTTTTTGAAGGCTTCGAGGTATCGGCGGTGCCGCTGGACGGTCTGGGGGCTGATCTGTCGGCGGTGGAGGTTGACGGGCTGGCGTGTTTTGTCGGAGTAGATT
>JAWLHD010000545.1:0-3081 GCA_041690555.1 Anaerohalosphaeraceae bacterium | reverse complement strand
CTCAGACCCCCAAAACCCCATCATCGCCGATGCCCTCGTAACCTTTTATTTTCCAAACAATTACGTCTACCTCAGCACCCAGGAACACCGCCTTTCCCCACCTGAAAACGCCATCCTCATAACCGCAAAAGAGCCTCATGGCGACTTCAAGTGGCACCTCACAAACAACATTTACGAGTCCCAAATACCCCCCTCAGCCGCCACGACCGCCCCTGCAACCGTCCTCGACCACGACGTCGTGCAGGCCATTGCATCATCTTTCAAGGCGTCAGCCGGCTATTACGACCTCAGCAAAGCCCGCCAGCTCGAAAACGTCAAGATTCAGGGCCGCTGGTACCAGCCTTTCCAACTGGCGTCGACCGGCGATAAAACGCCGAAAATAACGCTTTTCATGCTGCTGGACGAGCAAAGAATTGATCTTGTGCGCGTGGCCGGCGTTTCCGGCGAGAGGGTTGTCACGGCTCACAGTTATAATATGCATTGGTTGAAAGAAGTGCAAAGATTCGTTCCCACGAAGATCGACATCTTCGCGGGCGCCCCCGGGGCGGCCGAGCCTTCAAGGATACTTGGGATCACTTACAAGGGTTTCAAGCTGCTTGGAAAGGACCGGTGAGCATGCTTTTGTCGGACCTGCAATTGGCGGTTTCCGGCCGGGGGCTCTGAAGACCTGGGTACTGGATGCTCTGGTTTACATTTCTGCGGCATGAAGCCTGTGATGCTTGTTCCAGATTCGACGGCGCCCGCGTGAGTTGGGACCTATAACACGGCGGGACGCCGGCAGTTGTAAATCGCACTAAGACTGAAGGTTATGCGGAAAGAGGTTAAGCAGTACTATTTGCAGACCGACAGATTCGATAGCAGTACAGGTCCTTTTTGCGCACCCGGGCCGATTGACTCGGGGCCAGTGCCGTATTGTGTGATGGAAAACTCGTGATATTTCAGCCATGACAGAGCAATGTCCAGACGGCTCCTGCGGGCACGGCGCCCGAGAAGCCACGGGGGCAGGATGCCCGCCCCACTTGAAGGGAACACGCGGACAGGAACAGTGTGTTGCGCTGAAATCTTGCGGCAATTTCAACAGGATGACCCGACCCCTTGCGGGATATCGGCCAACGGATGAACGGAGGCATTTCCATTTTGTACAATTTTTGTTTTATGGGTGAAGAAAAATGACTGCACTAAAGGCTGGATCAGGCGGACTGGCATTGTTGTTTGTCGTTGTGTGCTGCGGAGGGTGTTCGAACGACATTCTTGACCCCACCGCGATTGGCCGCTTTCGGCCCGTTCCCGTGGTTAACGTAATCCTGGATTCGCTGGGCGTGGCGGACGAACCCGAGCCAACGTATGCGGGCGCCGAGCCGCCGCGTCCCGAGGACCTCATAGACTACGAGCAGGACTACGTGTTCGGGGCTGGCGACGTTATCCGCATATCGATTTATGAACTCCGCCAGGAAGGTCTGCCTTTCATCAACGATTATATCGTAACCGAATCCGGGCGCATATCACTTCCCGACGTGGGCCAGATACGAGCCGAAGGACTTACCGAGGTCAAACTCGAAGAGGAGATCAAGGACATCCTCTCGCCAGGCGTCTTGAAGAATCCATCTGTTACGGTACTGCTGCTGCAGTCGCAGAAGCGGAAGTTCTCCATTTATGGCCAGGGCGTCAAGATGCCTGGGCGGTTTGAGCTGCCTCGTTATACATTCCGTCTTACGGATGCCATCGCCCTTGCCGGCGACGTGGGGCAGTTTAACGTCAGCAATATCTACGTCTCGCGAGATGTTCCCGCTGGGACGTCGTCTTTGAGCTCAAGGCCCTCTACGCCGGCGACAAGGCCTGCCACACATGGTGCCCAGCCCACGCCGGTGGAGCCGGTCAAGAAGATCGTCATTCCGGCGATTGAAGAAGAAATGCTCGAACTGATCAGGCCTTTCGGCGCCAATACGCGAGACGATAATACCGCGGTGATCACAGCCGCCGAGCTCATCACCGAGCAGGAACTGGAGTCAATGGCGGCTCCCGGCGGCGTCAAGCCGTCAGAAAAACAGGCCGCGTCGACGGCACCGGCCGTCGAGCCGGTCGAAAACGAGGCGCCGCAAGGTGCACCAACACGAGTCGAATGGGTTTTTGAGGACGGCAAGTGGGTTCCCAAGCAGGTTGGTGCACCGACAGTCGTTGAATCCCCCGCGGCGGCCCCGCAGACGGCAAGCGAACCGGCCATAGCCGCCGAAGCGCTTGCGGGACAATACGGATGGCCTGAACTGGCCGACCAGAACGTCAGGACTCGTGTCATACAGATACCTGTTGACAAGCTCAAGAGCGGTGATCCGGCATACGACATTGTGATCCGACCCGGCGACCGAATCTCCGTTCCCGTGGACATTATCGGGGAGTTCTGGATTACAGGCAACGTCAATAATCAGGGCATGATCAACCTGACCGGACGTCCGATGACACTGAAGATGGCTATCGCGGCCGCCGGCGGCCTCGGGCCTTTAGCCTGGCCGAAGAAAGTTGAAGTTGTACGGCGCATAGGCCGGAATAAGGCCGGTCTCATGCAGGAGGAAATAGTACTTGTCGATCTGGACAAGATAGCCCAGGGCTTGCAGCCAGATTTCTTCATCAAACCCTACGATCTGATCAACGTAGGAACGCACGGCACGAGCCGGTGGTTGGCCACCCTGCGAAATGCATTCAGGGCGACATACGGATTCGGCTTCATATATGACCGCAATTTTGCGTATGACAGGCGGTATTACGGCGACGGCCTGTTCTAATCGACCGCAATATACCCAGGTAAAGAGAGTGATCTATGGAATACCCGGCCGGCAAAATGTCGCAGGAGCACGAGAAAGCCGGGTGGAGTTCGCTCGGTCCGGCCGGCATAGTCAAGATCACGACCATCGCGCTTTTGATCTGGTGGTTTTTCCGGCAGGAAATCGACAAGACGGTTTACAGATGGTCCGATCCGACCTGGTCGCACGGTTTGCTGATACCGTTTTTCAGCCTGTATTTTCTTAACCAGCGAAAGCGGGACATTCTGCAGTTGACGGCGAAGCCCAACTACCTGGGACTGGTCCT
>JAWLHD010000544.1:0-3082 GCA_041690555.1 Anaerohalosphaeraceae bacterium | reverse complement strand
CGGTGCCCTCGGCGATCCGGTCAATGCCCGCCGCGTCAGTCTCGGTGAAGAGCAGAGGTGTTGACGATGCACTCCCGTCGCACCATGCTATATTGGTCATGCCGAGATGTCGATAGTGCTGAGTGCCGGCGTAACGCTCGGAGAAACCGTCCCGTTCCGTCGGCCAGGGTGATCGCATGAACTTGTTGGCGCCGGATTCGATGCCGCCGTCGCCGAAGGCCGCGCAGCCGTATGGCGCGCGCACGTCGCTTTCCCGGGCGGAGGGCACGAACGCCGCACCGCTGCCGAACCCGCCGATGTGGCTGGTGTTGTAATTGTAACCTGTGTATGGATCGCTGAGCCAGTTGCCTGCGCCGCTGAACGACGGACACTGCTGGATTTTTTCATTTGTCTCGCCCTGCCACAGGACGCCGGGGCTTACCTGCTCGGTGCCAGCGTCCCAGTCCTTGGTCGATGTGAAATCCCATGCGTACGATACAACGAGTGGATGGCTGATCCTGAAAAGATAAGCAATTGGAAAAAAGCCGTCGTTATCCTGCGTGTAGATCTGCGCGGCTACCATGAATTGCCGCAGATTACTCCGGCATACGAGGCCCCTGCCCTGCTGCCGGGCAATCGCCAAGGCGGGTACAAGGACGGCGGTCAGGGTGCCGATGACTGTAATGACCACGAGCAGTTCGAGCAGACTGAAGGCCTTTTCGGATCGGCGCGTCATGGACACCCCCACGTGCAGACAAGCCAGTTCTGCGCCAGGATTGACAGGTCGATAATATCCACACGGCAGTCGCCGTTAATATCGCCGGGCGGATACGGATGTTTGTAATCACCACAACTGCTCACGTCGGCGATGGCGTCGATTTCCGTCGTAGCCGTTGTCGCGGGGTCGTCTTCAATGCGCACGTACTGAATCCAGTCCAGTCCGAGCACAGCGATGTCGAACCCGGTTCCGCCGGCTGAACCGTTGTAGGCATCGATCATCTGAGCAACCGTCATTCCTTCAACATTCAGCTTTGGATCGACGGGGCGCGTCGGGTCGAGTTCGTCGCTCCACGCTTGCGCGAGCGAATTCCAGCGATAACTCGCCGTCGGCGCGAATGCGTCGGCATAAGGTCCTTCGGTAAATGTGTGCCAGACAATTCCGTCCTGGCTCACGGAGACTATCCCCGGCTCGGATTGGGTCGCCTGGCCGACGACGGTGTCCTCGGGGTTTCCGTTTTGCCATGCCGGTCCGCTTCGAATCGACTGCATCGAGTTGCCGAAGATAATGAAATCAATGCCGTACGGATTGTTGCGATCGTCGGCAACCGGATGGTCGAACTTGACGGTCAGCCTGCCTCCGCGACCGATTGTCACGACTTCGAAATGCCGGAACGCCGGCCCGATCGGTACCACGGGAACGTCAGTCTGGACCGGCACGTACCATCCGTCGCCCGTCGTAGTCAGCGTAGGTCGTCCCAGTGCTGCATTCGGATCGTTAAATAACTCTCCGGAGATGAAGTCCTGCTGCACTCCGGCGCCTTGAACATACTCAACCACTTCGACGGCGAAATCGCCTGGATCGTAGACATACGCCGATGCAAACCCGGCCAGCAACGTCCAGCCCACCGCAAGAACGATACTTTGCGTTACATTAATCATAAGCCCATCCTCGTCGGTGTTCCGAACCCTTACCGCGGCCGTTTTACGATTGCCCGCCGCCTTACAAAAAGCACGCCTGTTCCGACAAAAATCAGCACCGCCGGTTCGGGAATGGTCGCCCTGCCATACACCCACCCATCCCATGAACCGTCTGCAACCACCCTCTCCGAAGCCCCGTAGGTCTGCGGCGAAATCCAATCCTGTTCCGGGTCCTTGACCCAGTAATGCCACCAGTCATCGCCACCGTCATAACCTTCATTGATATGGCCGGCGTAGGCGATGCCGTTGAGCATCTCGCCCCATTCGTAACTTTGCACATCCAGAGTCAATGAACTGTCCGCGGCGGCACGCCGGATCAAGTCCAGACCGCTGATCGATTCCTGCTCGAATCTCACCACAAACTCCACGCCGAATCCATCCTTCCATTCGATGTAGATTCCCGCCGCTTTGTCACCCGAGCCGATCTCGATCGGCATCGCCTGCACGGCACATACGCCCGCCAGAAGAACAACCGCCGCACAACATCTCGTCTTACCCATCATTCACCATCCTTCCTTTTTACACATTACAAGAACAACACAAGGCCGTATCCGACGTATGCGGCGGCCGACCGTCGCGCTGGGCAGATCTGTTTGCAGCCGCGACGATCGACACTTAGGCCGCTGCCCTTTTGGGGCTCGAATGGATATGGCAGCAAATAAACACAGCACAGTCCACAAAGCAGTGCCAAAACAAAAAAACCGCCGCTCCCACGAAGGAAACGGCGGTTAATAGCCTGCACATCCCGTATACGCTCTGCCTGCGCACAATTTGCAGACCCTGCATACCCGGAGCGCATCCTGTTCCAGATCGCGAGAACATGACAATGCTTTTGGACGACAGGCAGGTTTTCTGACTTGCACCCTACCCCAGGGCCCCTTCCCATTCGCACGCGCGAACAGTGGGACAAAACGCCCTGGGGATTTGCGATTACAGCGACGACTCATCGTCGCGTTCGCATCGGACGCTCACAGAGGCGCGACCGCCACGGATTCTCACCGTGTTCCCATTTCACTATCCGGAGGACCAAATCCCCCGGACCTGACGTCGTTTATGTATTTCAAAAGAGCCAACCACAGCTGACTTATACAACCGCCGCCCGGCAGCTTCAAGCACAAAATACAAAAAAATGGCATTCACATTCAGCCCCTTCAGACTACCCTTTGCATGCGTCACAAACCGCAGTTTGACGGACAGACAGTCTTTGCGGTCATTCAAAAACCGACCTACACATCAAGCCGCTGTTAAGTTATTGCGCGACAGTTCTGGCGCGTGCATCTTTATAGGACAAAACAGAAGCGAGAGCCCAGGTAGCGGCAACGCCATTTTACTTGCCCGCGGCGCTCATCCCTGTTATAGAAATGACCGAAAACACCAAGGCGAAAGGAAACCTGATGAAGCTTGC
>JAWLHD010000543.1:0-3085 GCA_041690555.1 Anaerohalosphaeraceae bacterium | reverse complement strand
CCAAAGCCGGCTACGACAGAGACTACCTGCTTACGTTGCTGGGATTCAGTCCAACCAAACGCAAAAAGTGAACCAGGATTTCATGCGATTGCCCTGCATTCTTCTTGCAGAGTTTGGACGTGTGCGGTACTTTTTTGTACAATGCGGCTGTTGCGGAACTTTGATAATGGCGCTTATGGTTCTCAGGAGGCTTATCCGATGAAACGACGTGAATTCCTCAAGATGACTGCCCTCGGTTCGACGGGGCTGCTTACCGGCGGATTGTTCGACCTCTGCGGCTGCGGCACGGCTTGTGCGGCCCAGGCAGTTGACCACCATGTGCCGGCAGACAAAAAGCTTTCCCCCGACTGGATCAAGGGACTGTTTGCCAAGGGCGGACGAACCATCTACAGCGGCAGCAACCTGGATACGATCGCCATGCCGTGCGGCGGAGTCTGCACGGGGCAGCTTTACCTGACCGGTGAAGGGCGCCTGGCTTACTGGGATCTTTTCAATGTGGGCAAGTTCAGCGGTTATGGCGCGACGAATTACGAATTGGGACGTGTTCCCGCACAGCCTGTCGATCATGGTTTTGCCGTTCGGGTTCGTTCGGGCGACAAGGACGTACTGCGTACGCTGGACCGAAAGGGTTTCTCCAGCGTGCGATTCTGCGGCGAATATCCCATCGGCTGGGTAGACTACGAGGCCGAGGACGTCCCGGTGAAGGTCTCGCTGGAATGCTTCTCGCCATTCATCCCACTCAACGCGGCAGATTCAGGGCTCCCTGCGACGATCATGCAGTTCACTGTTAAGAACACTTCCTCTGCGGACGCCGACGTGGTCCTGGCTGGCTGGCTTCAGAATGCTGTCTGCATGCATACGGGCGGAAGTTTCGACGGCCGGATTGTCAACTCTCTTGTTAAGCGCAGCGGAATGACGATGATACAAAGCAGCGCCGAGGCAGTTGAAACGCCCCAAAGCGAAAGACCTGTGATCGTGTTCGAGGATTTCGACGGGGACGACTATGGCAAGTGGACAGTCCAGGGGGAAGCCTTCGGAAAAGGACCCGCCCGCGGAACACTCGCCAATCAACAGGAAGTCACCGGCTTCGTTGGCAAGGGGCTCGTCAATACTTATCTCGGCGGCGACGACCGGCTGCAGGGCAGACTCACCAGCCCGGCCTTCACGGTCGAGCGGAAGTTTATCAGCTTCCTAATCGGCGGCGGCGGCCACGAGGGCACGTGCCTGAACCTGATCGTCGACGGCAAGGTTGTTCGTACAGCCAAAGGCAAGAACAACGAGAGGCTGGAGTGGCAGAGCTTCAGCGTCAAGGAATTCGAAGGCAAAGAGGCCCGCATCGAGATTGTCGATTCCGTCAGCGGCGGCTGGGGGCACATCAATGTCGACCAGATCGAATTCGGCGACAAGCCGCGTTCCGGTCCCGGCGGCAAGCTGAGCGAACAGCATGATTTCGGCACAATGGGCCTTGGCGTATTGGGCGATGGTTCCGTCCTGAGCAGTATGTCGCTGCCGGAAGGTGAACTCCCGGTGGGCATGTTCACCAAATCAGGCCTGGCCGACGGTGGAAAAGCCTCAAGGCCGCTCGGGGAGTTGTTAAGGGGAGCAGTAGGCAAGAAGCTTGTGCTCAAGCCCGGCCAGAAGCAGCAGATCACGTTCGTGCTGAGCTGGTGCTTTGCGAATCGTCGTACACGAAGTCAGCTTGTCGGCAACTATTACGCGAACCGCTTCAAGAGTGCCGCGGAGGTTTCCGAGTACGTTGCAAGGAACTTCGAACGCCTGGCGGGGCAAACTCGCCTGTGGCACGACACCTACTACGATTCCACGCTGCCGCACTGGCTGCTGGACAGGCTGTTCTCTACGGCGTCGACGCTCGCCACCGAGACCTGCCAGTGGTGGGCAAACGGACGCTTCTGGGCATGGGAAGGCGTCGGCTGCTGCCACGGAACCTGCGCACACGTTTGGAATTACGAACATACGATGGCGCGGCTTTTCCCGGAATTGGAGAGATCGGTGCGCCAGATGCAGGACTATGACCCGACCGCCGGCTTCAATGAGACTACAGGATCCATTGGTTTCCGCGGCGAGGGATGGGGCATGTGGGCCGCCGACGGCCAGGCCGGTACGGTTTTGAAGGCCTACCGTGAGCACCAGGTATCCAGCGACGATGCCTTTCTGAGACGCAACTGGCCGCGCATTCGCAAGTCGCTCGAATTCCTCATCAAGGAAGACGGCAATAGCGACGGCATCCTGGAAGGTATGCAGCATAACACCTACGACATCGAATTCTACGGCGCCAATCCGATGATCGGCTCGCTGTACCTGGGCGCACTGCGGGCAGGCGAGGAGATGGCCGGTGAAGTCGGCGACAGGGAATTCTCGCAGCAATGCCGCGCTATCTTTGAAAAAGGCATGAAGTACACCGAAGAGAGACTCTTCAACGGTGAATACTTCATACAAACTGTTGATCACGCCAAGCACGCCGATGCGCAGTATGGCGACGGTTGTCTGTCCGATCAGGTTTTCGGTCAGGGCTGGGCGTTCCAGACAGCCCTTGGCTATGTGTATCCGAAGGATCAAACGCTGTCCACACTCAAAGCGATATGGAAGTACAACTGGGCGCCCGACATCGGCCCGCAGAACGCGGTACACAAGCCGGAGCGATGGTTTGCCTCTCCCGGCGAAGCCGGTCTGTTCACCTGCACCTGGCCGAAGAGCAAGCACATGGGTCCCAAATCCGTGCGCTACCGCGACGAAGTATGGACCGGCATCGAGTATCAGGTCGCCGGCCACATGGCGTGGGAGGGCATGCTCACCGAAGCACTGGCGATCTGTCGGGGCATCCACGAGAGATATCACCCATCCAAACACAATCCCTGGAATGAGATTGAATGCGGCGACCATTACGCCCGCGGCATGGCAAGCTGGGGCGTACTGCTCGGCTTGTGCGGCTTCGAATATCACGGTCCAAATGGGCGGTTCGGGTTTGCTCCAAGAATTACGCCGGAAGAATTCAAGGCGGCCTTTACCGCCGCTGAGGCATGGGGAACAATTGCTCAGAAACGCTCGGCCGGCAAACAGATCAACC
>JAWLHD010000542.1:0-3087 GCA_041690555.1 Anaerohalosphaeraceae bacterium | reverse complement strand
GATGACGCGATTGACCACCTCTTCAGGTATCTGCCCCAGAAGATCAACAACCATGTCTCCGTGGGGATCCAATACGGCGACGCCGTGGCCTCTCGCGATGTCATCGAGTATGATGTGCTGCATCAAAAGGGACTTGCCCATGCCGGAGCGCCCCACGATATGCGTGTGACAGTGACGAGATTGATCGTTGATTACGATGGGCATTTCAGTCTCCGCCACACGACAATGCCCGATCGGCGTTCCGGTCTGCGTCTCCGGTTCTCGCGGCCTTAATGGCTCCAGGGCACCGAATGGAAGCTGTTGTTCGGCGAAGATGGCCAACGGAGGCACGCTGGCCAAGCTGGTCAGTTCCTGTGAGTTGAGCAAGAATCCTGGCCGAAACACCTGCCCCAGAAGGAACATCCGACGGATTGCCGATTCCTGATGAAGTTATCGGTACTGCTGGTGTCCTACCGCAGATAGAGGGCAGCCTCCCTGCTGGTACAGGTTTGCAAACGCCGATGCGGCGGCCAAGAAAACCTCATTTTCTTCCAGGCCAACTGCCGCAATGCGAAATGCCACGGCAAAGAATGGCTTGTCGTTATGGGCCTTGGTCTCCATCCGTTGGGTCAGCATGTGCATTTCGATAGAGGGGGTCTGCTGGGCATAGCGCTGCGCAATACCCATATGCTGGAGTTGGCCCACAACGTATTCCATATCCGTAAGAATTTGAATATTTCGATGCCAGTTGTGGTCCGGCCGGACAGGCTGCAAGAGGACCTGGCATAATCCCACACTATCGGCCGGAATCTTGGACAGGGCATATACAAAGGCGGCGTACGGGGATTCGGCCAGTTGGTCAGGACAGGTGAACAGTCGAGAATACGGCGGCGGCGGGTAGAAGTCCAAAAAGGCTGCCCGGCGCCATTGGGAAGGCTCCATTGAGGCCAAGAGATTGTCGCCCTGAGGAGTCAACCGACATTCCCGAAAAACACCGCCGAATGCGGTCTCGATCAGCGGCACGTCTAGTTTGTGGCAGAGGACATGCAGGTATATGCCCGCCGAGTTGCCCACGACCTCCCAGCCGATGCGGCAGGTCAGGTGCCGGAGATGTTTGAAAAACTGTTCGCAACGATTCCAGGCGACATTCTGTCGGGGACTGATCCAAACTGTCAACCGAATGAGATCTTCGGCAGCCGGCGGAGACGCGAGATGGACTTCAGGCGTCGATCCCGTGCCAGGGCTCTCCTGGCGATAAATAATAGGCTGGTACGGTGATTCCAAGGCCACCGGCTCGGTCCAGAGAGTCGGCGTGCAGCCTTTTTGAGCTTCCTGGCCCGCATACCGTCGAATCGCGCCCGTCAAAATATCCGGGCCCGTCCGGGCCACAAGTGCCTGTTCATATGCTCCCATATCGAATATCCTAACAAGTTACCGGCCCACACTCCGCAGCCGCAACAGCAGAAATGGATGTTTCTCCAGGACCTCATGGAACTTGGCACGAATTCGGGCCGCCGAGCTTTCGGTCATTTCCGAAGGCAGCAAGTGCCCGTATGCGGCAAGGTACTCTGACGCAGCCTCCGACTGTTCGTCCAGCGAGAGGTCTTCAAGAAAAACATCGATTCGCGCGATGATCTCCTGCCGCGCGCGGGCTTCCGCTGCGTGCATTGTCAGCGCCTTCAGAACCGCATACAGCCCGCCTTCGTTGCCTGTCCGGGCCATCTCGAAGGCCGTCTTCTCACCATTGGGACCGTAGATCTCACGAAACGAGGCTATGCACCGCCGCTCATACATTTCGGCCGCCTCATCTCTCGACCGGTTCAGTCGCAGGAGGGAACCGTCCAAACGCTGGAGATATTTGCTTACAAGCTCATGAAAGTCTCCCCACCGTTCTGTTACACCCGCCCGTGCCGAGAACCGGTTCAAGGCCTCGTTGGCACGGTGATAACAGGGCTCGATTGTCTGTGTCGGGTGAATCGACGCCAACAGCCTATCCAATCTACTTTTCATTATTTCAATTCTCCTTACAATCTTCGGAACATAGCCGAAGTGCGTTTCAGCCCCTCGACATACGACTGGATCAGGTCGCTGTAATCGTGGGCATACCGCTCCGGCTGACTGCGGGCGACGGCATCCGCCAGCACGTGACCGCAATAGGTAATGAACTGCCGTATGATCTCCACCTTCTGCTCCCAGGAGTTCGGGGCGATATACCGGTCGAACAGGTCGCTGACGTACCGCTCGGTGGCCTCGGCCTTCAGTCCCTCGGCGATCGTATCCAGCACCACCCGCATCCCGCCATTAGTGCCATCTTGGGCATCATTGAAGGCCGACACGATGTCACCGTTGCGTTTGCGGTACTCCTGTTCAAGCAGCTCCTTGGCCTTGCCATACGCCTGGCCGCCGGTGAGATGCCCTCCTCTCGATACACATCGCGTGATGTGGTAGTTGCAGTAGTCGGCGATCAGGTTGCGAAACTCGTCAAAGCTGGAGACCGTGTTGGCGCCCAACGGATAGGCCATCCGTGCCTCGTCATGAGGGATGCCGATCCGGCGGGCGACCGTGCGTTCATCCAAATCCGCCAGGATACTTCTGATTGTCTGCATAGTCCGGTTCCTTTCTTGATCATTGGTTTTGAAATGTACGAGCCAGTTTATCTGCCGCCGTCACACAGGTCTGGATCAGCTTTTCGTGGTCCCGGGCCAGCCGTTCGGGCGGTTCATCGCGAAGTTCTGGCGGCAGGAACGCGGTCATCTGTTGCTGGAGATAACAAACAAACCGGACGCGGTCGTCCCAACTCAGGCTGTTGATGTCCTGCCGGAGTACGGCGAAGCAATACTTGTGCCGTTCCTCGGTTTTCCACTGTTCGACCATGCGATCCAGAACGATTCGCATTCCGCCCTCCAGGCCCGACCGGGCACAGCGATAGGCCACCACGGCGCCGCCGTCATCGCGATAGGCCCGGTTCAAAACTGCCTGTGCCTCCCGAAGGATGAGGTCCCGGTCCAGATCGGGTGCGGGCTCGGCGTTTCTATGCCCACAGACGTGAAGAAAGAAATCGCCAACTACCTGCAGGAAATCATCATAGGAATTCACCTTACGAGGGTC
>JAWLHD010000541.1:0-3088 GCA_041690555.1 Anaerohalosphaeraceae bacterium | reverse complement strand
CGCCCCTGCTGGCGGATGCGGATGCCTTGGCGGCGGCGGTTCGCGGGCTTGCCGAGCCGTACCGCGGCAAGGGTGTCGATCACGTGGGAGCTGTCGAGGCTCGCGGGTTCATCTTCGGTTCGGCGGTCGCTCGCGAGCTTGACGCAGGCTTCATCCCGCTACGCAAGAAAGGCAAACTGCCATCCGTGACGGAGTCCATTACCTACGATCTGGAATACGGCAGCGACACGATCGAGGTCCATCACGACGCGGTCCAGCCCGGTCAGAAGATTCTCATGGTCGACGATCTGCTGGCAACCGGCGGCACGATGTGGGCGGCCTGTGAGCTGATCGAGCGGCTTGGCGCGGAGGTGGCAGGATTGAGTTTTCTAATCGAATTAACATCGCTGCCCGGTCGCGACAAGCTGGGTGAGCATCCGATCAACGTACTGGTCTCTTATTGACAAGGTTTTCGCGGTGCCTGAAGTCGAAGTTAAAATTCCGGAAGTGCCCGCCGGCGGTTATCGAATCCATATCGGGAGCGGATTGCTGGATTCGGTGTGGACACGGCTTGAGGCTGACTGTCCGGGGAGGAAGTTTGTAGTAAGCGACGCGGCGGTGACGGCGGCGGGGCACCTGAAGCGGCTGATCGGTGCTGCTGCGCCGGCGACTTTTGTCATCGATCCGCCGGGTGAAGGCTCCAAGCACATCGGCACGGTGATCGCAATAGTCGAGGCGATGGAGAAGGCTTTTCTGGGGCGTGATACGGTCATCGTGGCGCTGGGCGGTGGAACGGTCGGCGACATTGCGGGATTTGCGGCGGCCATATTCAAGCGCGGCGTTAAGGTCGTCCAGATCCCCACGACCACGGTCGCACAGGCAGACTCAAGTGTCGGCGGAAAGACGGGTGTCGATTCCACCATCAGCAAGAACGCCTACGGGGCGTTCTGGCAACCGGCGGCGGTTTATATTGACGTTGAAACGCTGGCAACGCTTGACGATCGTCAGTACCGGGCAGGTCTGGTGGAATCAGTCAAGCACGCCCTCATTGCCGACAGCGGCTATTTTGAGTATCTCGAGAAGAGCATGCCGGCGATCCTCGCCCGCGAGACGGCGGTGCTGGAGCACATCGCCGTGCGCAACTGCCGGATCAAGGCGGCGGTCGTCGAGGAAGATCCGACCGAGACAAACCGCCGGCGAGTCCTGAATTTCGGACACACGGTCGGTCATGCGGTCGAGTCGGCAAGCGGCTTCGGGCTCCTGCACGGGGAGGCGGTCGCCGTGGGCATAATTGCCGCGGAACTGATTGCCGAAAAGACAGGTTTGGGAGACGCTAAGAGGCTCGGTCGAATCGAGAATGTCCTTTCTTGTCTTTCTGTGCCGATGAGTATTCCAAAAGACTTGCAAAAGACCGAGTTGTTTGATATCATTAAACATGACAAAAAAGCGGTCAACCAGTGGCCACGGTTTGTCCTGCTGGAGGCAATCGGTCGGGCGTTCTGCAGGGACGGACAGTGGGCGCACGAGGTTGACCCGCAAATCGTTGACGAAATCCTGGACCGGCTGTACGCGTAGCGGCCGGTCCCGTTTATTCCCCGGCGAGGCCATCCGACAGATCGGTACCGCGCCATTTAGAAAGAGGAACGGACATGTACAGAGAGGCGATCAAAGTTCTGGATTGCACAATCAGGGACGGAGGTCTGATTAATAATCATTACTTCACGGATGAATTCGTTCGGGCCGTCTACGTTGCGCTGTCGGAGGCGGGCATCGACTATATGGAAATGGGTTATCGCTCCAGCCGGCAGTATGCACCGCCGTCGGACTACGGCGACTGGAAGTACTGCGACGACGAGAAGATTCGGCGGATCATTGACGGCGTGGATTCGAAGGTCAAGCTGAGCATCATGGTCGACGCCCATCGCGTGCTTGAGCAGGAGTTTGCACCGGTCGACGAGAGTCCCATCGACATGATCCGCATCGCGACTTACGTCAAGGATATCGACAAGGCGATCACGCTGGAGAAGAAGTGCCACGATCTGGGGTACGAAACGACCGTCAACATCATGGCGGTGAGCACCGAAAACGAATTCGACCTCATCGAGGCGCTGGACCAGTTGGCCGAGACACAGACCGAGACGGTGTACGTGGTGGACAGCTACGGCTACTTTTTCTGCGAGCAGATTGAGTATATCGTCAAGCTTTACCAGAAGCACCTTCCGAACAAGCGCATCGGCATGCACTGCCACAACAACCAGCAATTGGCCTACGCCAATACTATCGAGGGCATCCGCCACGACTGCAATCTGGTCGATGCTTCGCTGTACGGCATCGGCCGCGGCGCCGGCAATTGTCCGCTTGAGCTGATCATCGGTTTCCTCAAGAACCCCAAGTTCAACATCGAACCCATTCTGAAGGTCATTCAGGACTATATGATCCCCATGACTAAGGAAATGGAATGGGGCTACACAATCCCTTATGCGATCACGGGCATTCTTAATCAGCACCCGCGATCGGCGATCGCCGTGCGAGGCACGCCGGACAAGGACAAGTACGTAGAGTTCTACAACAAGATCGTCGACCACCTGGATTGACGCAGAGCCTGTGAGGTCGAAATGCGGCGTCATTGCCGGGCGTCTGCATGTCTCCAGGATGTGCTGAGGCCCGTCAGGGCGCTGCTGTGCGGATCGACTCGGTCTCCTGCAATGTCAGTGCGCGGTCGTATATTCGAATATCATCCATTGCTCCGGTGAAGTAGACGTCGCCTACGCCGTCGGGTCGCATGCCTATGTAGAGGTCGCCGGCTCTGTCGCGCACGCCGGATATCGATGCGCCCTCGGCTCCGGCGGCGGCGCCGTTGAGATACAGCCTGGCGACGGCGCCGTCAAAGACCGCGGCGATGAAGTTCCAGCCCGGCTTCAGCAGCGATGTGGGGAACCATGCACGGCTCTCCTGCGAGGGGTCGTTCCAGACCGAGCATCGTACGCGGTCCGACACGGTGTACAGCGCAAAGTTGTAATTGTGCTTCCAGACGAGCCCGGCGTTCTGCGCGGGATTGTCGAAAGCGAACCATCCGCAGATTGTAAACTCGCCGGACGGACTCAACGGG
>JAWLHD010000540.1:0-3102 GCA_041690555.1 Anaerohalosphaeraceae bacterium | reverse complement strand
CATGTCGACGCCGTTCGCTTTCAGGCCGTCCTGGAAGAAGCGACCTTGGGCGTCGAGACCGTCGAAGTCGCCCTTGCCGAGGTTGACGCCGACGGCGACCCGCAAACCGGCACGGGCCATGAGCGGGGCGGAATTGCCGGGCCCGCCGGTGGTCGCCAGGCCTTCCTGTATCCATTGGCGATACTGGTCCTGCGTGTAGGGGGGCATGTCCTTTGTGGGGCATTTGGCCAGGCCGCCGGGGCCGACCAGTTCATCGGCGAATGCAAAGAGACGGCTGCGGAAGTCGGCTACCGCAGTGTTGAGTATTAGTATGTCAACAGCCATTCGTGTACTTCCTTATTCCTGGTGGTCAGCATTCTCAATCAATTGGATCACCGAGTTGATGTCGATTTCAGTAAGCGTGGAGATGATCCTGTCGGAGGCGGCGAGTTTCTCGGGCGTGGTCGAATTTGTAACCGCAATGCACCTGGCTCCGGCGGCTTTTGCGGCGGCTACGCCGTCGGGGGCGTCCTCGATTACAACACAGCGGCCCGGCAAGAGGCCTGCGTGTCGTGCCGCGGTAAGGAATAGCTCAGGATGGGGCTTCTTGTTTCTCACGTCGCTGCCGGTGATATATGTCATTTGCTGCCAGGGGATTCCTGCCGAATCGAGGACCGCCTGGCTCTTTTCGCGCGTGCCGGAGGTGGCAATGGCGACACGAAAAATCGGATGTGCCAGGGCCTGGCCCATGAGATCGAGCACGCCGTCGAAAGGCGGGAGGGGGTCTTGGCGGAGCATTTCGAGGAACTTCTGCTGTCGCATTTCAGTCGCGGCGGCCACCTCTTCATCGGTCAATTCCAGCCCGTGGATGGTCGCGGCGGCTCGCACATATTCGGCGGCGCCTCGGCCGAGCCCTTTTTCGAAGTCGGCGCGCACAACGCCGGGAAGGCCGAACATCTCTGCGAACATGGCGATCGAAGCTCGCGCGTTGACGGCCTCGGTGTCGGCAATAACGCCGTCGACGTCGAATATCAACCCGTACAATGTGGCCATATTGTCCACCATAACAGTCCTCTAATGGAGACGCATTTGGAACGTGCATTTTACGGGAGGCGGATGGTATTGCAACATGAAATGCAAAGAGGCGAAGCGCAAAAAAATGCCTGTCAGAGCCGTTGCAGCCCTGACAGGCACAGCGAGCGAAACCTTGCGTCTTGCTCTCGCAAGGACACAAATCAATCGATACCGAAAACAGATGCCCGCATTATGATCAGCAACAGTTTTCGAGCATCGCCTGCGCTGTTACTTGTTGTTTGCTTCGGCGAGCTTCGCTCTGATGAACTCGCCCAACTGAACAGCTTTTTCCTCGGCGAAACTAACAAAATTTTTGACACTTGTCTCGGCGGTCTCTCCGAATTCGCTTGTCCTGAATTCGCTGACTCGATCCCTGATGTCAAACCGCTTTGCACTCCTGTCGCTCGCTGTTGTTCTTTCGCTCGCAGGCGCCAGGTAGTAGATCGCCGTGGCAAAGCCCGCGAAGTATATAATCAACGTCATTAGCAGCTTACTTCGCCACTTATGCATTGTCCGTCCCCCCTCAGAAAAACATCCGCTCGCTTTCGGAGGCCCGCTACTCGCTGACAGGCTCCCTTTACACCTAAAACGTAAGAATGGTTGTGCGCGAAGTCAAAACGGGTAAGCGGGATTTTCTGGGAAAGATTTTGAAAATCACAGGCGCATGGGGCAATCGCCGGAGCTTTTATCGGCGGTCCCATAATAACGCGGTCGAGGTCCGGATCCGAAGGGAAATGGTTGAAGGTCAGTCGATCTCAGCGAGGCATTCAACGAGCTGCCCGCAGACGAAGTCGACCTCGCCTTCGGTCAGATTATTGTGGAAGGGCAGCGCAATTGTGCTTCGACAGACGGCGTCGGTGATAGGGAAATCGCCTTCTTTGTGGTTGAGTTCATCGGCCATGAATGGCTGGAGGTACACGGGCGGGAAGTAGTTACTGACCTGGACGCCGCGATCGAGCATCTTTCTCAGAATGGCGTTCCGCTGTTCGAGCGTGTATCGGTCGGCCAGACGTATAACGTAGACAAACCAGCTCATTACGCTGTCGGCAGGCTCACGCGGGACGATCAGGCGGTTGTCGCCGGCGAGTCGCCGCAGATACATATCGGCAACGCGGCGGCGTTTGGCGACGAACTCGTCGTTACGGGAAAGCTGGACTATGCCAAGGGCGCAATTGATGTCGCTGAGCCGGTAATTGTATCCCAGCCTTTCATGGGCGAGCCAGCCGCCGCCTTTGCCTCGTCCCTGGTTGCGAAGCGAAACGCACATATCAGCGATGGCATCGTTGTCGGTGAGGATCATGCCGCCTTCGCCGGTGGTGATCTGCTTGTTTGGATAGAATGCGAACGTGCTCACGGCGCCGAAAGTTCCGACCTTTCGGCGGCCCAACTCGGAGCCAAGGCCTTCGCAACTGTCCTCGACCACCGCAAGGTTATGCTCGGCGGCGGCTGCGCATATGGCGTCCATGCCGGCGGGACTGCCGAATACCTCGACCGGCAGGACGGCTTTGGTTTGCGCCGTCACTGCGCCGGCGATGCGGCTCGCGTCCATGTTGAGGCTGACGGGGTCTATGTCCACAAACACCGGACGGGCGCCGGTCATCATTATGGTCGTTGCCGAGGCGATGAAGGTGAAGGGAGTGGTGATGACTTCGTCGCCGGGGCCTATGCCCAAAGCGTTCATGCAAAGGTAGAGGGCGCTTGTGCCGCTGTTGACGGCAACGGCGCGCTTGCGACCCGTGTAGCGGCAGAAGGCTTCTTCGAATTCGTCGAGCTTTGGTCCGAGTGAAAGGTTGGGGCTGCGAAGGACGTCGCACACGGCTTGTATTTCGGCGTCGGTTATATCCGGACGCGACAAATGCACCTTGAAGTTCATACCATGTCCTTTAGAAAAAGCCAAGGGGTTATTGTGACGTCATTGTACCGTGTGAAGGCTGCACGGCCAGCAATTTCTGCGGATTATCCACCCAGTGCGGGTTCGGGATGCCCGTTATAGAGTTCCATCGCCGTGTCAATGATCGCCAGATGGCTGTAGCCCTGCGGGAAGTTGCC
>JAWLHD010000539.1:0-3103 GCA_041690555.1 Anaerohalosphaeraceae bacterium | reverse complement strand
CGGCGAATCAATCTGAATCTGTGCTATATACTGTGAATCTGCCGCCGGCCGACCCGGCAACCGAGAACGTCAACTACCTGAAAATCCCCGCCGACACACTTCACGACAAGATTCGCGGGGGGCTTCTGGGTCAGTTGTTGGGCAATCTCAACGGCTTGCCTCACGAGTTCAAGTACCTCGAACAGCCCGGTAACGTCGTGAGTTACACTCCTGCCCTGCCCGAAGGGGCGCGTACCGACGACGATACCGACATCGAATGGGTATACATCTGCGCGATGGAGAAGAGCGACACGCTGTTCATACCCTCCGACCACATCAGGCGCCTCTGGAAAGCTCATATCAATAATCACATCTGGTGCGCCAACCGCTACGCGCGAAGCCTCATGGATCTCGGCTTCGACCCACCTCTGACCGGATACATAGCATTCAACCCCTGGGCCGACTTCAACATCTCCGGCCAGTTCCTCTGCGAATCCTTCGGACTCGTCGCCCCAGCCATGCCGCAATCGGCCGCACGCCTGGGCCTGCACTACATCCGAGTAGGCATCGAAGGAGAACCCGCCCAAACAACCCAGATGTTCACCACAATGATCGCTGCGGCTTTTGTAACCGAGGACCTCAACGAGATTATCGACGCAGGACTAAGAGCCATCGATCCTGTAAGCAAGGTGGCACAAGTCGTCAGCGATGTTCGGCTCTGGCACAAGGTCAATCCCGCCGACTGGCGAACAACGCGACAACTCATTCAGCAGAATTATGCCGTGCACGGCGGCATGAGAGACAACAACGGCTACGAACTCAACACCGCCGGCACCGTTGGCGCCCTCCTGTACGGCAACGGCGACTTCGTCGAAACCCTCCGACTGGCGTTCAATTTCGGCTGGGACTGCGACAACAACGCAGCCACCGCCGCCACAATCATCGGCGTCATCAAGGGATACGCATGGATGCAGAAGCAGGGCTGAAACATCAAGGACATCTACCGCAACACCACCCGCGACAACATGCCCGCCGACGAGACAATAACGAAGTTCGGCGATCGTCTCATCAGTATTGCACAGCGCATGATCCTCGAAAACGGAGGCGCCCTGTTCGCCACCGACGGCGCAGAGGTCTATCGAATCAGGACACAGCAGCCGGCCTGTATAGAGCCGCTTGTCGACCAGGACGAGAATCTCGGATATCTCAGGAAGCGATTCGCCCCGCACATCCGCCGGCTGCTCGACACCGACGACGATATGTCGCTCGCCAGGGCCGCCTACATCGCAATCGCCCTCGACCTCACTGAAGAGCTCACTCGGTCCCGCCCCGATAGATGGCGCGGTGCAACCGCCGCGCTCCAAAAGCAGACGGCATTCCTAAAAGTCCTTTACACATCCTCAACCCCCGCCGCCGCACGCCTGCAAACCCGAATGCAGGCCGCCGGCCTAAACCGCCCGTGACGCCCATTGCCGCCACCGCACCGACTATTTATAGGACCTTGGCGGGCTCAAAACGCCCTCATCCTGCATTTTCTAAACACCGGACGCGCGCAAGGACGATAACGAGATAAAGGAATTGTTAGTACGAGGGTCAAAAAATGCTCCGCAAAGTACTATTGATTGTTGTCCTCGCCGCGGTCATACTGTCTCTTGCCGGCTGTCAGACCGTTCAGGGCCTCGGCCGCGACATTACGTGGCTCGGCGGAGGCAGCTCCGGAAATACCCGCCGCTGACCGCGTCAGTCCTTCAGCCACCTGTCGAGCCACCCGAACACCGTCTCGTGCCAAAGGATCGAATTGTTCGGCTTCAGCACCCAGTGGTTCTCATCCGGAAAATACAAGAGCTTGCTCTCGATGCCTAAACGCTGCAGTGCATTGAACGTCGCCAGGCCCTGAGTATACGGCACGCGAAAATCGTTCGCCCCGTGAATCACCAACATCGGCGTCCGCCACTGCTTGACATGGTTCACCGGGTTATGCTTCTCATAGTTGTTTGGAACATCCCACGGCGTTCCCCCATGATCCCACTCCGGAAACCACAACTCCTCCGTATCGAAGTAAGCCATCCGCTCGTCAAGATTACCGTCATGATTAACAAGGCACCGAAACCTGTCCGGCCACCGCCCCGCGATCCAGTTGACCATGTACCCCCCGAAAGACGCACCGAGCGCACCCACCCGCTCGCCGTCCATCCAGGGATACCGCGCAAGCGCAGCCGCCAGCCCTCTCTGAAGATCCACCAAAGGCTTGCCCCCCCAGTCTTCACGAATCGAGTCGCAGAATGCCTGCCCGTAACCCACCGACCCATGAAAGTCCACCATCACGCACGCATACCCCGCGCCCGCATACGCCTGCGGATTCCACCGGTAATGAAAGCTGTTCCCGAAGGACCCCTGCGGCCCACCGTGAATCAGAAATGCCACTGGGTATTTCTTACCCTCCTCAAAGTCCACCGGCTTCACCACATAGCAATACACGCTCTCCTTGTTCCATCCGCTGAACGAAAACTGCTCATAATCCCCCATCCGCACCGCCGCAACGGTCTTGGCGTTGATCCGCGTCAGGTACCGCAGCCCACCGCCATCCGCCCGAACCGAGTAAAGCTCCACAGGCCATTTCAAATTGCTCATACCGAACACAACCCGGTTGCCCGCAATCGCCGGCAATAGCACACTCCCGTCCCGCACCACCGTACGCACCAGCCCTGAATGCGTGTCGATCTCGAACAGAGACTTCTGTCCAAGATTGGCTGCCGTCGCAAAAACCGTCCGACCTTCATGCGACCAGCAGAACTCCGAAATGCTCCGATCCCAGTTCTCGCTCACCAAGCGCGGCGACCCGCCCGGCCAATCCATCAGCACCAAACGCTGCCGGTCCGATTCGTAGCCCGGCCGACGCATCGCCAGGTAAGCCAGCGTCTTGCCGTCCGGCGAAAACACCGGCGTCGTATCCCACGCCTTGTTCGTCGCCGTCAGGTTCCTTGGCGCAGCGGTCCCGTCAACCGGCGCATAGTACAAATCGAAATTCGTCGAAACGGGCTCAAACTCCGCCGCTGCATCACGCGCGGTGAACACGACACCCTCGCCGTCCGGCGTAAAAGTCATCTCCTCTGCTCCACCGAAC